>CACHMU010000001.1 GCA_902581045.1 uncultured Fidelibacterota bacterium
TGATTGGATGCCAATCAATGAAAAAAATATTTGTTATAAAGCATATTCCTTTTTAAAAAAAGAATTTAACCAAATCAAAGGTGTTTCAATAAAAATTAATAAAAACATTCCTGTTGGGTCTGGTTTAGGAGGAGGTTCTTCAAATTGCGCTGTAGTCTTAAAAGGACTTAATTCCTTATATAATCTTGGCTTAGATAATAATAATTTGCAAAAGATTGCACTTAAACTTGGAGCAGATGTTCCTTTTTTTATTAAAGGTGGTGTTCAATTAGGAGAAGGTATAGGAGAAAAGCTAACTAAAATAAAAAATTCAATTCAAGGATACTATTTATTAATTATGCCGGAGATTAGAATCGATACACATTGGGCATATTCTCAAATCAAAAAAAAATTGAATTATGGTCAGAATTTATCTAACTTCGCAGGCTTTTTAGATGGGGATTTTTCCTCGCCAAAGTTTTTTGAGAATGATTTTGAACGAATTGTGATTCCTGCATATCCAGAAATTGGAAGAATAAAGAAAAAAATTCTTGAATTTGGAGCTTTATTTTCCAGTTTGTCGGGTAGTGGTTCGACTGTGTATGGAATTTTTAACGATGAAGCTATTGCAAAAGATGCTGAGTTATTTTTTCGAAATTCTCATAACACCATCTTATCTAAGCCGAAATAATTTTTTGAATCACATAGAGATATTAATCATTAAAAATAAATGATTGGGGCGTCGTCTAATGGTAGGACACCGGGTTTTGGTCCCGGCGGTTGGGGTTCGAGTCCCTACGCCCCAGCATTATTGAAGAGTTATTAAAAGTTTATGGATAAACAACTAAAAATATTTTCTGGTAGAAGTAACCCTATATTAGCAAAGAAAATTGCAGATTCTTTAGGCCAGAATCTTGGCGATATTACAATTAAAACATTTGCTGATGGAGAATTATGGATCAAATTTGAAGAAAATATCCGTGGAACCGATGTTTTTATAATTCAGCCAACAAATAGTCCAGGTGACAACATTATTGAATTAGCTTTGCTGATAGATGCTGCTGTTCGGGCATCTGCTAAAACTGTAACTGCTGTAATACCATATTTTGGTTATGGCCGTCAAGACCGTAAAGATAATCCAAGAGTACCTATTTCATCAAGAGTCATGGTTGATATGGTCACAGCAACAGGCGCAAATAGAATTATAACAATGGATCTACATTCCACTCAAATTCAAGGATTTGCGACTATTCCCTTTGATCATCTTTATAGTAGAATGGTTTTGTTAGATGCAATAAGGGATCTTGCTCTCAACCCAGATAATTCTGTTGTTTTATCTCCTGACGTTGGCTCAGCAAGAATGAGTCAAGCTTATGCTAAAAGGTTAGGAATGCATTTTGCATTGATTGATAAAAGACGTTATGCTCCGAATAAAGCTGAAATAGTTCATTTGATTGGTGATTTAAAGGGTAAAGATGTACTAATTATTGATGATATGATAGATACAGCTGGGACAACTGTTAATGCTGCCAATGCTGCTAAAGAGAATGGAGCTAATAGTGTTACTGCTGTAGCTACTCATGCACTACTTTCTGGTCCAGCAATTGAGAGGATAAAAAAATCTGCTATTGGGAAAATTATTGTTACTGATACCTTATCCATACCTGATGAAAAAAAATTAGATAATATGGAAATTGTAACTGTTGCTAATGTTTTTGGGGAAGCAATTAAAAGAGTGTTTGAAGGGAAATCAGTTAGTGCTTTATTTGAATTTTAATTAAAGGTAAATGAAATGGCATCTTATTTTAAACTTATATTAGAAGAAAGAAAAAACATGGGAGGTAGTTCTGCGCGCGGGTTAAGAAGGAATGGAAAAATCCCTGTAAATTATTATTATAAAGATCAGGATAATCTAAATTTTATAATTGATCAAAAAGTACTTCATCAAGCGATTCAGACTGGTCAACATGTATTTGAAATTTCAATAAATGACGAGACAGTATATGTTATGATAAAAGACGCACAGTACAATCCTATCACAGAACAAGTCATACATATAGATTTGATGCGAGTTCGAAGAACAGAAAAAATGACTTTTTCTCTTCCAATTGTTTTGGAAGGTGTTGCCGCTGGATCTGTTGAGGGTGGAATTGTAACGCAAGCAGCGACCTCTATTGATATAGAATGTTTTCCAACCAATGTTCCAGAAAGTCTAATAGTTGATATATCTGGATTAGAATTAAATAGTGTTATTTCAGCTGCTGAAATTGATTTGCCAGAGGATGTTTCATTGGTTTCGTCTGAACAAACTACAATTGCATCTTGTAACCCACCAAAAGTTGAAGCGGAACCAGAGCCAGAGGAACTTGAAGGAGATGAAGAAGATATGGAAGGAGAAGGTGAAGGTGAGGCTCCAAAGGCAGAGGGAGAAGGTGAGGCTCCAAAGGCAGAGGGAGAAGGCGAAGCTCAAAAAGATAATGAAAGTGATAGCCAAGATTAATTTTGGCTCTGAGAAAATAACTATGATTTCTTTTGTTGGTTTAGGTAACCCAGGTGATAAATACCAAAATACAAAACATAATGCAGGTTTTTGGGTTTTAGATGAGCTTTCAAGGCGATGGAAAACAGTTTTTAAACCTGGGAATGGGGAATATTTTTTTGTTGAGAATAAAACACAAAATATTCTTTTGATTAAACCATCAACTGGAATGAATTCAAGCGGGATAGCAGTAAAAGATATAATTAAGAAGTGGAAAATAAACTTATCTGATTTACATATTATTTTTGATGATGTTGATTTACCTCTTGGTAAAATTCGTTTACGCCCAAAAGGTGGCGATGGGTGCCATAGAGGGATGGAATCTGTTATTTATCATTTAGGGAATAATCAATTTCCTAGAATTCGATTTGGGATTGCAACTAATGATAGATTACGTCCGGCAGAAAAATATGTTTTAAAATCCTTTAATAAGAAGGATCAGTTATTAGCTAACGAAATGATAGTCAAGGCAGCAGATGCTGCAGAATCAATAATTTTTAACGGTATGGCTAAAACTATGAATCAGTATAATGCTTAAAAAAATATAAAGGTTAAATAAATATGATTTCTTTTGAATTACTTGTCATTGGCTCTGGAGTGTTTGCAATTCTCTTTGCATTTTGGAAGACCAGTTGGATTAATAAACAAGATCAAGGTACAGAAAAAATGCAAAATATTGGCGCTAGTATATCAGATGGAGCTATGTCTTTTCTGAAAGCGGAATACAGAGTGTTAAGTGTTTTTGTTTTTATTGTTGCAGTTTTGCTTGGGGTTGCAAACCAAGGCAATGATAGTTCCAGTTCTTTAGTAGCATTATCATTTGTTATTGGAGCTTTGGCTTCTGCCTTAGCAGGCTTTATAGGTATGCGAGTTGCAACAAAAGCTAACAATCGAACTACTCATGCTGCAAGGACCGGTCTCGCTCCTGCATTAAATATCGCATTTACTGGTGGGTCAGTTATGGGCTTGTCTGTTGTTGGATTAGGAGTTTTAGGACTTAGCACATTATTTATTTTTTATCAATCTTACTTTGATTCAAATTATGGAAGAATTCTTACAGTCATTTCTGGGTTTTCTTTAGGTGCATCTTCAATTGCATTATTTGCTAGAGTAGGTGGAGGAATCTATACAAAAGCAGCTGATGTTGGTGCGGACCTAGTTGGAAAAGTTGAGGCTGGTATTCCTGAGGACCATCCACTTAATCCTGCCACAATTGCTGATAATGTTGGAGATAATGTTGGAGATGTTGCAGGTATGGGTGCTGATTTATTTGAATCTTACGTCGGCTCAATTATTGGGTCCATGGTTTTAGGAGCAAGTATACTAGTTGCAGGTTCTTTTGAAATAAATTTTGTTACCTTACCCCTTACAATTGCCGCTTCAGGTATAATTGTATCCATCCTTGGTACATTTATGGTTTCAGTCAAAGAAGGGGGAGATCCGCAAAGAGCATTAAATATTGGTGAATTCGGTTCTTCTGCTATTATGGTTGCAATAATGTACTTTTTGATAAATAATCTGCTACCAGCATCATTTCAACTTAATAACATAGAATATACTAGAATGGGTGTCTTTTTTGCGTCCACAATTGGGTTGTTAGCTGGATTAGGTATAGGTCTTATTACTGAGCATTATACAGGGACTAATACAGGTCCAACTAATTCAATAACCAGGCAATCATTAACTGGTCCAGCAACAAATATTATTGCAGGGCTAGGAGTTGGAATGCAATCGACTGCGTTTCCTATATTAATTATTGCTGCTGGAATAATGGGAGCATATCATTTTGCTGGATTATATGGAATTGCTATGGCAGCATTGGGTATGTTAGCTAATACAGGAATTCAACTAGCTGTAGATGCGTATGGTCCAATTTCTGATAATGCTGGAGGTATAGCGGAAATGGCTGAGCTGCCAAAAGAAGTACGTGAACGTACTGACAAATTAGACGCAGTAGGAAATACAACGGCAGCTATAGGTAAAGGATTTGCTATTGGTTCTGCAGCGTTAACTGCACTGGCACTTTTTTCTGCATATATGGTACAAACGGGAATCAGTAAAATTGATATTTCAAATCCCATGGTAATGGCAGGACTTTTTGTTGGTGGAATGTTACCTTTCCTATTTTCTTCAATGGCAATGAATGCTGTTGGTCGTGCTGCAATGGCAATGATTGAGGAAGTTCGACGACAATTTAAATCTATACCTGAATTATCAAAAGCTTTAGCTATAATGAACAAATATAAAGACGGTGATAAGTGGACTGATGATGATAAAAAAACGTTTGAAGAGGCTGATGGCAAGGCAGAATATGGGAAGTGTGTTGAAATTTCTACAACTTCAGCGATTAGAGAAATGGTTTTTCCCGGTATTCTTGCAATATTATCACCAGTTACTGTTGGCTTTATTTTTGGTCCAGAAACTTTAGGGGGTCTGCTTGCCGGGGTTACTGTTTCAGGTGTATTAATGGCTATTTTTCAATCAAATGCTGGTGGCGCTTGGGATAATGCAAAAAAAATGATTGAAGAAGGAATAAATGTTGATGGGGTTTTGCATGGTAAAGGCTCAGATGCGCATAAAGCAGCAGTTGTAGGAGACACAGTTGGTGATCCTTTTAAAGACACTTCTGGTCCGTCACTAAATATTTTAATCAAACTTATGTCTGTGGTATCATTAGTAATTGCACCATTGATTGTATAATAATTTAGGAGTTATTTATGAGGTATTATGAAAGTTTATATATTATTAATCCCAATTATGAACAAAATCTTATTAATAAGATTATGAAAGAAATTGAGGAAAAATGTGCTAATCTAAAATTTAAAATAATAAATCATAATATTTGGGGGAAAAAAAGATTAGCATATAACATTGATAAACATAAATATGGATCATTTATACTTTTACATTTTGAAACTTCCGAAATTAATAGTTTAAAAGACTATGACAGATTTATGATTTTGCATAATAATGTTCTTAGAAATCAAACGATACTATTAAATGAAAAACCCGAGGCTTTTAGTTCTGAAGACATTGAAGAAGAAAGTGCTGCTGTTGATTCTGTAGAAAGTAATGATTTAACTAAAGAGCCGAAAAAAAATAAAGATCAGAACTCAGGAGAGTCAACAGATAAAGTAGAGGTAAAGGAGTAATCAATGGCATTTCAAAGCAGAAAAAAATATTGTTATTTTAAAGAAAATGGGATTACTGAAATTGATTATAAAGATGTAAAACTCTTAAAACGGTTTGTTACAGACCAGGGCAAAATAATGCCTAGGCGAATCACTGGCACTAGCTCTAAAATGCACCGAAAAATGGTGAGAGCCGTTAAGAGAGCGCGTAATATAGCACTTATGCCATACACAAATATTAGTTCGGAGTCTAAATAATGGAAATAATTTTATTAGAAGATGTTGCTTCTCTTGGTAATGCTGGAGAGATAGTTAACGTAAAACCTGGGTATGCTAGGAATTTTTTATTTTCTCACGGTTTAGCTGTTAGATCTTCAAAACGCAATAGAGCCATGATAAATGAGAAAAAAGCTGCAATTAAAGCTCGGACTAATCGAGAAGCTAAAGTTTTTGAAGAATTGTTATCAAAATTGAAAAAAATTGAGATTACAATTGAAGTCGAAGTTGGCGAAGACGAAAAGCTATTTGGTTCTGTGACTAATAAAGATATCCATAAAGCAATATTGGAAAAAGGTATTGAAATTGAACGGAATTCAATCGAGCTTGAGGTACCAATCAAATCATTAGGTATTTACGATGTAAACGTAAATATTGCTAAAGGACTAAGTGAAAAGATAAAAGTTTATGTAATTCAAGCTTAATAATTAATCGATAAAAATATTGGCCCCTTTATGATATTAATTCAATTGGGGCTTTTTATTTTCTGTAGATTCTATAATTAATCTTCAAAATAATTATTGAATATGTTTGCTGATATATCATTCCCAATATCAAGTTATCAGATATTTTCATATAAAATTCCAATTAAAATAAAGAATAAATTAAAGATTGGAATGCGTGTTAAAGCTCCACTTGGTTCAAGGGTTGTCCAGGGCATAGTAGTTGATATAAAACCTAAAATAGATTTTAAAGGCCAATTACGATCAATTAAATCATTAGTTGATGATAAACCAGTTCTAAACAAAGATCTTTGGGGACTGATTAAGTGGTTATCAGGATATTATAATACTCCGATTGGGGTTGTTGCAAAAGCAGTTTTACCTGAAAGTTTTTCAACAAAATATAAATTAAAAACCCAATTATATGTTCAAGCTGTCAATAAAAACAAAATATCATTAAATCGAGCTAAAGCACAAATTTTAATTTATAATTATCTTAAATCAAAAAAATCAATGGTGCCAGTCCAATCTTTAGCTGAATTATGTTCAAGCCCAACCAATGTGTGTAGAAAGTTATTTGAAAAAGGTTATGTAAAATTAATTGAAAAGGAAATTGTTCCAGATCTTGATGGAATAATGCTGAAATCAATTGATAAAAAAATCAAATATACCAACTATCAAAAGTCAGCAATAAATAATGTTTGCTCATCAATAGATAAAAATAAGTTTAGTCCTTTTCTACTACATGGAATCACTGGTAGTGGAAAAACAGAAATATATATTGAAGCAGCTCGACATGCTATCAGCCAAAATAAAACAGTTTTAATATTATTACCTGAAATTGCTTTAACACCTCAGATTGCAGGTCGATTTAAAGCTATTTTTAAAGATTCAGTTGCTCTATGGCATTCTAGATTAACTAAGTCTGCCCGATTATGGACATGGAAGAAAATTTGTTCACAGGAATACAAAATTGTAATAGGGGCACGTTCAGCTATTTTTTCTCCACTTAATAATGTTGGATTAATTATTGTTGATGAAGAACAAGAAAATTCATATAAACAAGATTCACCAGAACCAAGATATCACGCTAGAGATGTTGCTTTAATGAGAGGAAAAATAAATAATTCAACCGTATTGTTATGTAGCGCAACTCCTAGTTTAGAATCATATTATAACTATATTACTAAAAAATTTAATTATCTTTATCTACCTGAACGAGTTGCAGGAGCAGCCTATCCTAAAATTCATATTGTTGATATGATTAATGAATCTAAAGAAAACGAAAATTATGGTGAACTATTTTCAAAATTATTAATTAAAAAAATAGAGAAACGATTATTAAAAAATGAGCAAACTATTTTATTACATAATCGACGTGGGTTTTCACCTATAATAAAATGTTATGATTGTGGTGAAATATATTTATGCCCACATTGTAAAATTGCATTAACCTATCACAAGTATGGTAGTTTTCTACAATGTCACTTTTGTAATTACATTAATGAATCTATTCCAAAAAAATGTAATAAGTGTTCTAGTTATAATATTGAACTGAGTGGCACTGGTACACAAAAGGTTGAAGATTTATTGATTGAGAAATTCTCAAATGCAAATATTGCACGGTTAGATACTGATGTAGCAAAATCTAGGAAATCAGTTACTGATACTCTTCAAAATTTTTCAAAAGGGGAAATTGATATTTTATTAGGGACACAAATGATAGCGAAAGGTCTAGATTTTGAAAATGTAACTCTTGTAGGAATAATTAATGCTGATACAGGTCTGTATTTGCCAGATTTTAGATCTAGTGAAAAAGTTTTTCAATTAATTTATCAAGCAGCAGGCAGATCCGGTCGTGGCAAAATCGCTGGTGAAGTAGTTGTACAGTCATACAATATAGATAATCCTGTAATTCAAGCAGCAGCGAATCTTGAACTTGAAGAATATTATAAAATTATTTTGGAGGAAAGGAAATCATTGGATTATCCACCATATAGTTGGATGGTTAGATTGGAAATTAGAGGGCGGAATAGAAAACAACTCGAATCGTCGATGAAAATTTTTAATGATGGTTTTAAAAATATTCCAAGAGGAATTCAAAAGCTTGGACCCTCATTTTGCTATAGAGAAAAATTAAAAGACCAATATAGAATGCAAATTGTTTTAAAATCAAAAAAGAAATCTGATCCTACAGGAATGAGGCTTCATAAATATTATAAGGCACATTTAAAAAATAAACAAAATAGATTTTTAAATAATAAAACAAGATTAATTGTGGATGTAAACCCTGTGTCATTATTATGAAAAATAAAATAAGAATAATTTTTATTTTTATTTCATCCGTTGCTTTATCTCAATCATCATTTAATGGAATTAATAATTGGTTTCAGGTCAATTCAGTTAGTTTTGCAGGTGGTGGTTATCTTTCATCTTTTAGAAATGATTTAAGAAATCCAGCGATGATAGCTGATTCAAATAGGGTTTTTAATGTTGATTATATAAAATATCCAGCTGGTATAAATAGTCAATCATTAATAGCAAACACAATCATTAATAAACACTATGTTGGGTTTAAAATCAGTCGTACAAGTTATGGAGTATTTTCTGAGCGAGATTATAATAATCAAAAAACCGGTGATTATACGGCTGGGGATTTACACTTTCAGGTAGGTTATGCAAAACCAACTATGAATAATAAATTGTTTATCGGAGTAAATACAGGATTGTTTTTAAGTCAGATACAATCATTTAATGCTAGAGCAATTACAATCTCTCCAGGAATTGTATTTAAATCACAAACAGTTAAAATTGGTTTAACTTTTCAAAATTATGGTAAGGTTTTTAGTTCTTATACCAGCACCAAAGAGAATCTGCCAATCAGTAGAGTGTTTTCTCTTGCTGGATATATACCTTCTACAAGAATAGAGATGGAATATGATTATATATCTATGGGAGTTGAAAATATTTCTAAAATATCAGGAATAATAAAATTTGAAAATAATATAATTTTAAAAGCTGGAACATCTTCTAATAGATATAATCAAAAAATAGATAGCTCAATATTTAGTAATATCTTTTCAGACCTAGGTATAGGTTTGGCTTATGAGATGGATGAAATAATCATAGATATAGGAAGCTATTCATATGGTCCGGGAGGCTATATATTTGGTATAGGTTTCTCATCAAAATTTTGATTTTTATTATATAATAAAAAAATTAATTATTTTAATATTATTAGTATTTAATAATTAAACATATTAATTATATAATCGAATTAATTAAATTTATTAATTATGATTGACAATATTGATATTCAAATCCTCCAACTCATTCAAATAAATGGTCGATCTACGGCCAGCGATATTGCAAAATATGTAAATTTATCAGTTCCTGCAGTTGGTGAAAGAATAAAAAAATTAACTGATAAAGGAATTATTGAGAAATTTGTAGCGATTCTAAACCATAAAAAGTCCGGGCTTGATTTAACAGCTTATGTTTTTATTGTTAGTGCGCATTCGGACCACTATGATAAATTTGTTGATAAAGCAAACAATTGTCTGGCTGTAATGGAGTGCCATTCGATAACAGGTGGAGGTTCGCATATTTTAAAAGTTAGGGCAAAAAATTCCCAAGCTTTAGAAGATTTATTATACGAAATACAAAATTGGCCAGGGGTATCACGGACGCAATCAAACGTTGTTCTGTCAACTTACAAAGAAGAGACAGCAATTGACCTTAATATATTAAAGGAATTAAGTAATATATCTTAAAATATTTATTTATTTTCATTTAATTATAAAAATATATTAATATCAAATTCATTTTAACTGTAATTATTTATGAATATAGGATTTAATCTTATAATGAATAACTTATTTATAGATTAGTTTAAAACGTGAAAGAACAAATTATTTTTTAAGGAGAACTATTAATGTCAGACATGAAGGTGCTAGAATATATATGGCTAGATGGCTATAAACCAGAACCATCACTTCGCAGTAAAATAAAAGTAACAAAAGATGAGACACCCCCAGATTGGTCATTCGATGGGTCTTCTACTCAACAGGCGGAAGGTGGGAGCTCCGATTGTTTATTATTGCCAGTCCAAACATATGATGGACCATTATTTGCAGATAGTCTAGTTATGTGTGAAGTCCAAACCGGTGAACATGAGACACATGTGTCAAATATGAGGGCAGCAGCAGCAAAAATAGTAACTGATGAGTGGTGGTTTGGATTTGAACAAGAATATTTTTTTACTGATGAAAAAGGAGAACCCCTAGGATGGGAAAATGGTACCCCTAGACCACAAGGAGATTATTATTGTGGTGTAGGTGCTTCAAATGTTGAAGGTAGGGAAATCTCCGAATTGCATTTAGAGGCTTGTCTTGAAGCTGGGATTGAGTTAACTGGAACAAATGCTGAAGTTGCTCTTGGTCAGTGGGAATATCAATGTTTTGGGAAAGGTATTAAAGCGGCTGATGATTTATGGGTTAGTAGGTACTTATTATATAAAATTGCAGAAGATTTTGGAGTAGGCGTAAATATCCATCCCAAACCTAAAACAGGTGACTGGAATGGGTCAGGAATGCACACAAATTTTTCTAATGATGAAATGCGAACTAATGGTAGTGAAAGCCTATATACGTCATTATGTGAAAAATTAGGTAAAGTTCATGATGATGCGATTATATCTTATGGCTCAGATAATGACATGCGTCTTACTGGACTTCATGAAACTCAAAGCATTGATAAATTCTCATATGGTATAAGCGATCGTGGGGCAAGTATCCGAATTCCAATCCATACTGTTGAACATAATTGGAATGGATATTTAGAGGACCGTCGCCCTGCTTCAAATGCTGATCCATATAGAATAATCAATCATATTGTTGGTACTTTGAGCTAAAAGAAATTCTTTTTATAGGGGCCATTTAATTCATGGATGGCCTCTATGTTCTTATAATACTTTTTATTTAATTATAATTGTACTTCAGTTAATTTTATAACCTAAATTAAAACTAACGAATGAAGAATTATCTAAGATTACTTATTATTTTGTTTGTTTTCTGGGGTTGTGCTGATATAGAGAAAGTACCAGAATCTACCTGGGGGACTATTCAAGAAAAAATCTTAAAAACAAGTTGTATAAATTGTCATGTTTCTGGTTCTGCAATGACAAAGCAATCAGGTTTAGATTTAAGTGGAAACGATTCCTATAGTAAACTAGTAGGGGTATCTCCAAAAAATATAGCAGCAAAAAATGATGGCTTAGTTATTGTTAGCAATGAAGGTGGTATGAAGGGCTTAAGCAAAAGTTATTTGTGGGAAAAAATCAATGCTTACGACAGGGAGCATTTTTTAAGTGATCATCCCGAATATGGACAAATGATGCCACCTGGGAAAAACTTCTTAACAGATGGCCAATTACAATTTGTTCGTGCATGGATAGAAGCTGGAGCTCCAGAAGAAGGAGTCGTCGCTGATGAAAAGTTATTGCTTGATTCGAATAAATATTCACCACCAGAATTTGTTCCACTTAAGCCTCCAGAAAAGGGAATTCAATTACATTTAAAACCATTTGAGGTTCTGCCAAATTTTGAAAGAGAATTTTTTCAATATACCAATTTAGATATTTCTGAAGATATATATGCTAATAGAATTCAAATTGAGATGAGGCCTGGTAGCCATCATTTTATTTTATATTCATTTATAAAAAACATAAACCAATCTAACCTTCCAGAATTTGATGTAGCGCGCGAGCTTAGATATGAAAATGGACAATATAATATTGAAACACTAAGATCGATGCAATATCATGAATTTTTTAATGGAACCCAATGGCCAAGAATGGATTATAAGCTACCACCGGGAGTTGCCTTTAGATTGGATTCTAATTTTGGTCTTGATCAAAATTCACATTATGTAAATCGTACTGATACCATAATGGTTGGTGAGGTTTATACGAATATACATACTATAGATAAATCCGAAGTGCTGCATGAAGCAAAAATAATAAATTGGAGTAAACAGGATATTTTTCTACCAGCCAAAAAAATCACGAAATTGAATAAATCATTTTACACTAATAAACCTATTTATATTGGACAATTATTTTCGCATGCTCATGAAAAAATGACAGAATTCTCTGTAATTATAAAAGGTGGAAATCGTAATGGCGAATTAGTTTATTGGACCGATGACTGGCAACATCCTCCAATTATGAGTTATGATCCGCCTATTAAACTAAATGCTGGAGAAGGCTTAGAAATGATAGCAACTTATGATAATCCATTAGATAGAGCTGTTACATTTGGATTTTTATCAACAGATGAAATGATGATATTGTTTGGTTGGTACTACGAATAATTTTCAATTTGTTCTTATGAAATTTAGAGATCTTTTTTATTTAATATTTTTTTGTATTTTAATGGTATCAAAAAATTTTGGGCAAAATAAACATCCAATTATACTTGTACATGGATTTATGGGTTGGGGGCGAGATGAAATGGGTTCTTATAGGTATTGGGGTGGAAAAAATGATATTGAAAACGAGTTAAAAAAGAATGGGTTTGAAGTATATACGTCAAATGTAGGTCCTGTTTCTTCAAATTGGGATAGGGCGATAGAGTTATTTTATCAAATAAAAGGTGGTCAGGTAGATTATGGGAAAAAACATTCCAAACAATTTGGATTAATTCAAAAACCAATAGGGAAAGCCTATGCGGGCTTGTATCCTAAATGGGATGATAAGAACCCTGTTCATCTAATTGGTCATAGTACTGGTGGTCAAACAATTAGGATGTTAGATTATTTATTGCGTACGAGCATAGTTGATGAAAACAATGTTAAAGAGCAAAGTGACCTCTTAGGTAATGTTCATAATAATTGGATTAAATCAATTACAGGTATTTCCTCACCTCACAATGGCACAACGCTTTCTGATATTGTCACATCTGGTATTCCATTTTTACAGGATTTTATTGCAGTTGCTGCTGTAACAGGTAATTCTTTTTATAGTTTTGATTTGGAACAATGGAACTTTAGTAAAAACTCAAAAGAATCATGGGGCAAGTATTTTAAACGTTTACAAGGACATCCTGCATGGGGTACAAAAAATATTATTTCCTGGGATCTCAGTGTACAAGGGGCTAGGGATTTAAATACATTATGTACAGCTAATTCAGATATATATTATTTTTCATATGTTACCAGCAATACAGTGCTTGACTCGACGTCTGGTAGATATATCCCCGATAAATCTATGTCATATATAATTAGAGCAAATGCAAGGCTTATGGGTATGAAAAAAGCGTATTTTTCAGATGGATCCGAAACAGATTCAACATGGTTTGAAAATGATGGAATTGTAAATAAAATCTCAATGTATGGTCCAACAACAGGAACTAATGGACAAGATCCAATAGCAAATTATAGATTAAACGAGCTATTAATTACAGGTCAATGGTATGTAATGGGAGAATATCAATCAGATCATAAAAGATTTGTAGGACATAATATAAATCAAACTGAATTTGATTCATTAATAACAATATACAATAATCATGCAGAATTATTATGGGCTTTACCAAAATAAAATGAGCAGAGAAAAAATTAATATTGATCAATTTAATAAATTAAAACTTTTAGTTGGAACAATTGAAAAAGCTGAAAATTTTCCAGAAGCAAAAAAATTAGCATACAAATTATATATAAATTTTGGCTCATATGGTAAAAAATGGTCAAGTGCACAAATTACTGAAAATTATAAAATAGATGAATTAAATGGTATGCAGATAATAGCTGCAGTTAATTTAGGAAATAAAAAAATAGGTAAGTTTACTTCTGAGGTATTAGTGATGGGCGTTGATGATAATAATTCAAATGTTTTACTTTTACAGCCAGATAAAAAAATTCAGAACGGGGCTCAAGTAAATTAATTGTATTTGTTCTTAAAATATATTTGTAATATACAAATATGGAATTTGGTGAATTATTAAAACAATTTCTAATAGATCTACAATCTGTATTTAGAACTCAACTTAAAAAGCTAGACCTAACTCTTTCACAAATTATACTAATATCATCTATACCGATAGGCGGTATAGATATGACAACACTATCAATCAAGATAGGTGTTGATAATAGTACTTTAACTCGTTTAATTGATATTTTGATTAAAAATGGTATTGTCAAAAAAAATAAAAATCCTAAGGACAAGCGCTCATTTATTGTTACTGTTACAGAAAAAGGTGAATTTTTACAGTCAAAAATTGAGCTGGAAATAGAATCTTTTGTTACTAGGATATTTCAAAAAACTTCTTCAGTAGACCAAGAAGAATTAAAGAAGAATCTTTCATCATTTCATTGGATAGTATCAAAATATAATTTAAATAATTAATTGTATAATACAATGAAATACGAATATTTATTAGATTGGTATGATTCAAATAAAAGAACTTTACCTTGGAGAAACACTAAAGATCCTTATATGATTTGGCTATCAGAGATTATGTTGCAACAGACACAGGTCAGTGTTGTAATACCCTATTACAATAAATGGATTAAAACTTTTCCAACAATTGAAAAAGTTGCTAAAGCTGATTTGGATAATTTATTGAAGCTATGGGAAGGCTTAGGATATTATTCTAGATGTAGAAACTTTCATAAAGCTTCTCAATATGTTGTGACCAATTATAAGGGAATTATTCCTCGTGATTACGATTTATTTATTGCCTTACCAGGTGTCGGTGAATACATTGCATCTGCGGTTATGTCAATTGCATATGATCAAAGTTACCCCGCAATAGATGGTAACTTAAAACGCGTGATATCTCGATACCTCGGATTAAGAAAGATTACTAAAAGAAATCTTTTTAGAATTAAAAAAAAATTGAACACGATGATTCAAATTAATCCAGGAGATATTAATCAGGCATTGATGGATATTGGCAGTTCAATATGCAAGTCGACAATAGCTAAATGTTCTATATGCCCATTAAATATTACTTGTAAAGCAGCTTCCTCACTTGATGCAACGCAGTATCCTGAAAAAAAGAAAAAAAAATCAATCCCTACTAAACACTTTATCTCAGGATATATTTCTTATGATAATTACATTCTGATTACAAAGCGGCCTTCAACAGGCCTTTTGGCAGGACTATGGGAGCTACCTATGGTTGAGTACAGAAATGACAGTAAATTAATTGATGTTTTAAATGATTATACTACAAAATCACTTGGATGTGGTGTCAATATCATTAATAAAATTGGTGTTGTTAAACATGCATATTCACACTATAAAATTTGTATTACACTTTTCAAGTGCGAACCAAAAAATATTAATGTTAAAAATAGTCAGTGGATTCATTTAAATGAGATTGATGATTTTACCTTTTCTAAGGCAAATCATAAATTATTTAACAGTATTGGCATAATTAATGATTAAAACATTGTTATCAATATTGATATGGCCAATAGCCCTAGTGAGTTTTGTAATAGGTGCATTTATATATACAATTAGTCTATTGATTCTAAAGCCAAATAAATTACATCCATTGGCAAAAACTATTTCTAGAATAATTATGTTTGCTAGTGCGCAATGGTTTAGTGTAAAAGGACAACTTCCTGAGGAGAAAAATGGTCCCTATTTGTACTTAATTAATCATTCATCGTTATTTGATGCATTTATGATAATTGGAGCAGTTAGTCATTATTGCACAGGAGTAGGAGCAAAATTTCAATTTTCGTATCCTATATGGGGATATTTAGCTAAAAGATATGGAGTAATACCTATTGAAAGAACAAAAATAAAATCTGCTATTGGAAGCTTAAATAAATTAGAGCAAGCTATTAAAAATGGGACTTCAGCTATGATATCTCCTGAGGGCACACGTTCACTTGATGGTAAATTAGGCAAATTTAAAAAAGGGGCATTCCATGTTGCAAAAAATACAGGAGTAACAATTATTCCCGTTGGGTTATTGGGGGCATATAATGCAAAAAACATAAATGATTGGAGAATATCGCCAGGATCCCTAATTACAGTTTTTGGAGATCCAATATATAAAAGTGAATATGAGACTCTAGATGTAGTTGAATTAAGTTCTGTTGTTCAAACTAAGATTTCTGAATTGATAGATAATTAAAATTATAATGAAAAAGTTATTTCTATTTGATATTGATGGAACGCTTATTTCACCAGGTAATATTGCACGTAAATTATTAGATAAAATTTTCTTAGATGAATTTGGTAAGTCCCCAAACTTTAAATACGATGACGTGGCAGGTTCAACAGATTTACTAATAGTGGAAAATGGATTATCTAGGATAAAGATAAAAAGCAACTCAAAGAATGAGTTAATTGAACGAATTCTCAAATTATATATTGAAAAACTTAAATCTGCTTTTGAAAAATCCACAAAACCGTTTGTTTACAAAGATACTCTTAAGCTACTAAATAAAGTAAGAGAGAAAAAGTATAGCTATGGGATATTGACAGGTAACATTAAAGCAGCTGCAAAAATCAAACTAAAAAAATTTAATTTATGGAATGAATTTTTATTCGGAGTATATGGTGAAGATGCAAATTCAAGAGCAGACTTGGTTTGGCTTGCAAGAGAAAAGGCATGGGAAGAATTAGAAGAATCATTTCATTTTAAAGATATTATTTTAGTTGGCGATACGGTATCAGATGCTGAAGCTGCTACGCAAAATGGTGCTAAATCAATTATTGCATCAAGAATAGATGATAAAAGAACAGCGCTAGAAAAATCAAGTGCAACAATTGTGGTAGATGATTTAAATCAGGTAAATTTGAATGATTTTATTAATTAAAAGTAAACATTAATGGATAATATATCTTACTACTCAATAATGAAGTTGCTACATGTTGTTGGTATGTCAGCATGGTTTGGGACTGCTTTGGCAGTATCCATTATATGGTCAAAGCAAGATAAATTAGATCTAAAGTTAATACTTGATTTAATTAGTAAAGTAGAAATGCCAGCCTCTTTTTTCATTCCTTTAACTGGTGTACTAATGACAATAGATCAAACGTTTTGGTTAAGTATGGGCTGGATACAGCTAAAAATAATGCTTGGTCTAATTGCAGTTGCATTTAGCCATCTATCTAGAGCTACATTAATTCATAAAAAAATGGATAATAAAAATAATCAGCAAAAGTTCAGTTTTTACCGCAACATATGTTTATTAACATTATTTATCATTATAATACTTGTAGAATACAAGCAATATGGATAAACCACATGAATATCAGGCTATTGAATGGGTTAAAATCTCTAGATCTGATAAAATTTTTCATTCACTAATTGAAGTTCAAGATTCATTAAAATCAAAAAATCAAAAAATAAATATTATATCATATTTCGCTGAATGGTGTCCAAACTGTCATTATGAAGCACTTACATTAAGAGATTTATATCAAGAATTTTCTACATTTGCTATTAAAATGACTTTAGTAATGAATTACTCTGATAAGAAACAATCTAGGGATTTTGTAGAATTATATGATTTAAAAATGAATATTCTATTTGGTGAGTTAAATTCAAAACAAGAATCGAAGCTTGATCAATTAATATTTACTCAATTTAGAAGAATGAACGATGATTTACGTAAATGGGGCACACCTTTTCATATTATAATTTTAAATGGGAATATTGAAAAAATTGGAATAGTTAAAGGGGAATTTATATTAAAAGAAATTAAGGGGTTCTTAACTGACAAGTTAATAACTTAGAAATATTTCTTATCCGCTAAGCTCAATGTCATATGTTTCTTCAAATTCTTCAGTTTTGATCATTCTGATAGCATCCCATGTTAGCTTTGTGCATGCCTTTGCACAGATTTGACAGCCTATGCATTCATCGTGTCTAACTTGTACAGGAGGAATGGGTGTTCCATATTTTTCAGTGGGGACTGGTTCAATACAATCAACAGGACAAAAAGGAACACAAACCTGGCATCCTGTACAATTATCTTCATCAACAACAGCAATTAATTTAGGTTTCTTCTTTTTATAGTTAACCTTATCAGCCGGTTCTGGAACTGTTTTATAGTGATCGTAATTATACTCTTTTGACATATTGATGTATTGTTTATAGGCTTGGAAATTAATAGAAAAATAATTTTTCAACTAATACAAAAGGTTTTTTTAAAAATGGTAAAATTTTATAATTTTCGTGACGCTTTGAGAAACAAATAGGAGATAATGATGACTTATATAATTGCAGAACCATGTGTCGGAACTTGCGATACAGCTTGTGTTGAAGTTTGCCCTGTTGATTGTATACATGGACCTGATGACAAAAAAGGAGCAGGAGCAGAGGCTAAGGCTGATGGTTTTGATCCTGATGGTAAACAACTATATATTGATCCAGAAGAATGTATTGATTGTGGTGCCTGTGAACCTGAATGCCCTGTTGAGGCTATTTTTGAGGAAAGTGAAGTTCCTGAAGAGTGGAGCAAATATACTAAAATTAATTATGATTGGTTTGGGCGAGACTTCTCTGGATAGTAAAAAATAAAATAACTATTGAAAAACGGTCGTTGTTTTGCAATGGCCGTTTTTTTTGTAAAAGTAATGAATAAAGATAAAATTCTTGAGTTATTAAAATCTATACAATACCCTGGGTTTAGCAGGGACATTGTGTCTTTTGGAATGGTACGTGATATAATTATTGATAATGATTCAATATTGGTAATTCTAAATATTAAAACCCAACAAGAAGATAAGAAGCAAAATGTATTAAAAAAAATTAACGAAGTTTTAGAAGCAACGAACGTATTTACAAAAATAAACGTCACTATTGGAGAGGATCCAGATCAACCATCAAAAACCCAACAGCCACAATCCTCTGAAAACCAACCCGCCCAACCGTTAGATGGTGTAAAACATGTACTGGCTGTAGCAAGCGGTAAGGGAGGAGTTGGAAAATCCACTGTATCAACTAGTTTGGCACTTTCATTTAAAAATATGGGACTTCGGGTGGGTTTATTGGATTTAGATATTTATGGACCATCATTACCAATTATTTTAGGAATTGATCAGCAGCCTGATTTGACTCAAGATCGTAAACTTATACCATTAGAGCATTTAGGAATGAAGGTTATGAGTTTTGGGTTTATAAGTGGTAACAAAACTCCAGTTATTTGGAGAGGGCCGTTAGTAGCTAGAATGACAGAACAATTTTTTCGTGATGTCGTATGGGGTGATTTAGATGTACTGATTCTAGATCTCCCACCAGGGACTGGCGATGTACAGTTAACATTAACACAAAAATTAAAGATAGATGGCGCCATTATTGTAACAACACCCCAAGATTTGGCTCTTGCAGATGTCAAAAAAGGAGCAGATATGTTTAAGAAGGTACAAACTCCTATTTTGGGAGTTATAGAAAATATGTCTGGATTATTTATTAAAGGGAAAGTTGAAAAAACAAATAACCTTACTATTGAAGGACAGTCTATTGATATAAAGGATGATGGAAGTTTTGCTTTTAGAATAGACCTTTTTAAGAAAGGTGGTGGTAGGAAGGAAAGTGAAAGATTAGATGTCCCATTATTAGCAGAAATTCCAATATCTGAGGAAATTATGGAAGCAACTGATAGTGGTAACCCCATTGTAGAAAATAACCCTGATTCATATGTAACTAAACAATATAAAGAAATCGCTGAGAAGGTATGGGATATCATTGATTAATGTTTACTTATTTTACAGAGACTATTGTTCTGATTTTTTTGGGATATTCGATGGTATATCCTCTTTTACTATTTATAACACCTTCAAACCAAATAGATAAAGGTTTTTATAGATTTAATCTTGGGAAATGTTGCATAATTGGCGCAATTGGTATAATTGGCTATCATTCCTTGTCTACCAACCTATATGCAGAAATATATTTGCTGATTTGGTTCATCATGCTAATGTCAATAACAGCTATTTATTGGAACTCAAAACAAGCTAATAATTTTATTATATCTATTATAAGTTTTTTTGGACTGCTTTCATTGAGACTTATAATACCGATTATTATTCCAAATATAAACCCGGACTCTGTTTTCTTAATTTCAATACTTAATTCATTGATTACTTCAAGTGTATTTTTTGCTATGATACTTGGGCATTGGTATTTAAATGTAGTTGATTTACCTATAAATCTTTTAAAAAAAGCAACTTTGATTCTTTCATTTTTTTTATCAATTAGAATTTTGTGGGATAGTATTTATTTTTTTTATAATTATTTTATTGATAGCTATGGAATTAGCTACAATCTTTGGTCATTTTTATTTCAATTCGAAGGTTTTTTGTTAGGTATTGCTTTCTTTATAGGTAACGTTTTCCCTATTCTTTTAAATATTTTTATAATACGGACATTAAAATTACAGGCTACACAGAGTGCGACAGGATTACTTTATGTATCAATAGTTTCAATATTATTCAGTGATTTAATTTTTAAATATTATTTAGTACAGTATGGGTTTATAGTTTGAAAACAATTGATTGTGAACTTTGTAAAAAATCAAAATCATTTATAGAGGCAGTTGATTGTAAAGAATGTTATGCTTCAAAATATTTTAAGGAAGAGTTTAGTTTTACAATATGTCCTATTTGTGGATGTAAGGATTTATATAGTAAAAAAGACTTCAATCAGGCTATTGGATGTATAATTATTTTTATTGGTGCAATCTTTGTTCCTTGGACATATGGATTGAGTTTATTAGTACTATCATTGATTGATTATTTATTATATAAACGAGTTAAAGATTCTATAGAATGCTATAAATGTAAATCTGAGTATAAAGGAATTATCGTGCCTGAGAATATTAAACCATTTGATCATCACATAGCTGAATTATATGAATATTCTTAATAATTTTTTATTCTAGCCATCTAAAAGAATATTTTTAATTCCTTTTATTTTAGTTATAGCTTCAATAAGATTTTATATGTCTAAAAAACTCAGAAAACAAATAGAAAAACATGGTGATTTACCAAATCATATCGCAATCATTATGGATGGAAATGGGCGTTGGGCTAAATCGCATAGATTTAAGCGTATTGCTGGACACAAAGAAGGGATTAACTCTGTTCGTGAAATTGTTAGAGTATGTGGTGAAATTGGGGTTAAACATCTTACTCTATATACGTTTTCAAGTGAAAATTGGACTAGACCAGAATCAGAGGTTTCATCAATAATGAATCTTCTTTTTTCAACAATAAAAAAAGAAATAGAAAATCTTCATAAAAATAATGTCCGATTGTCTGCTATTGGGGAATTGGATGATTTACCTAATAAATCTTATAAAGAAATAATGGAAGGAATTAATAAGACAAAAGATAATACGGGGTTAAATTTAATACTTGCTTTAAGCTATGGAAGTCGGCAGGAACTATTAATGGCTGTACGTCGTATTGTAGATAGATTTAAAGAAAAGGAAATAAATATTAAAGATATTTCAGAAAATATGATTAGTAAAGAATTATATACATCTAAAATACCTGATCCAGATTTGTTAATTCGCACTGGAGGAGAAAATAGAATTAGTAATTTTTTATTATGGCAATCAGCATATACAGAGTTTTATATGACAGATATACATTGGCCTGATTTTAGAGAGAAGGAATTACTTGACAGCATCATAGATTACCAAATGCGTCAACGACGTTTTGGCAAAATAAGTGAGCAAATTTAGTGATGAAAAAAATTATTATATTTAATCTTGTAACATTTCTTTTTTCTCAGGCACCACCATCATTTACGTTAAATCAAATCAATGTTGAAGGTAATTCATCAACTAGTGATAATATGATTTTATATACTTCGGGGCTAAAAAATGGACAAAAAGCTTCAACAGAAGATTTTCGTCGAGCAGTTAAGCGATTATGGGATCTAGGAGTATTTAATAATATTTTAATTCATTTTGATGGAGAAACACCTGAGGGGATTTTGATTACTATTGAAGTTGAGGAATCACCTGTTTTAGGTGATGTTATTTTTAATGGAAATAAAAAAATCAAAGATAAAAAGTTCGAAGAAGAATTGTCCTATCGCAGGGGTATGAGAATTAAGCCTAGTTTTACTACTGATGCTATTAATGAAATGAAAAAACTATATTTAGAAGATGGTTATTTTTTGGCAAATATTTCAGCAGAATCACGCATTGTTGGTTCCGGCGAAAATCAAAAAAATGACATAGTTTTTACTATAAACGAAGGTAAAAAAGTAAAAATAAAAGATATAGTTTTTTCAGGACAAGAAAATAGCTTTGGATGGATAGCTACAAAATCATGGATTCCAATTCCTAAAGTCATCAGAAAAAAACTTAGTACCTACAAAATTCGCTGGCAAATGAAAGATACAAAAATTCGCTCTTGGTGGAGATTTTGGGCTTCAGCATATGATCACAAAAATTTTGAAGCGGATTTAGATGAACTAAATAAGTTTTATCAAGATGAAGGATACAGGGATTTTAGTATACTATCTGATACTGTATACTATGATTTAAAGAAAGAAGGTCTTGTAGTTAAAATTGATTTAGATGAAGGCAGTAAATATAAGTTTAGAAATTTTACATGGGAAGGTAATTCCCTTTATGAAACTGAAATTTTAGATGAAACTCTAAATTTGAAAATTGGTGATGGGTATAGCAAATCAATTTTTGATGAAGCTGTATACCAAAATGTACAGAGTTTATATATGGACAGGGGATATTTATATAGCAGCATAGAACCTTCTTTCACTCCTATTGGTGATGATTCATTAGATGTGCATTTTTCTATAACAGAAAACAATCAAGTTTATATAAGAAACATTAATATTTATGGGAATGACAAAACACGAGAAAATGTAATTAGAAGAGAATTAGATGTTTTCCCAGGAGATTTATTTCGTAGAACATTAATGATGAGAAGTATGCAAAAATTGCATGTTTTAAATTATTTTGACCCAACATCATTAAGTCCAAATGTAGTGCCAGTTGATGAAGATGAAATTGATCTTGATATTACTTTAAGTGAAAAATCATCTGATAGAGCAAGTGCTAATATTGGATTTACTGGAATTTATGGAATGACAGGTGGAATGAATCTTGAGTTTAACAATTTTTTGGGGATGGGTCAGGTTCTTTCATTGGGCTTTGATATTGGTACTCAACAACAAGTTGGTTTGTATAATAATTATGGCACACCAGGTAAATATGAGAGTTTTCATATTAGATTTGCTGACCCCATGTTTAGAGATACCCCAAATCGTATTGGATTCTCACTGTTTTATACATTTAGAGGGCAAGGTAATTCCTATTATTTTTATCCCTTTGATATGCTTTCTCGAGGAGGATCAGTCCAATGGGGTCGTAGAATGAAATGGCCTGATGATTATTTTAGAGCTCGCTGGGAATTAACGATTCAACAAAGAGAATATATGGGAGATGAGGACGTATTAACTGATTATATTGGTAATGTTAGAAAAACTACAGGAATACAAATATCTCAAATTATATCACGTGATAGTAGAGATAGGGCAGAATTCCCTACACAAGGTTCTACTGCGACATTAATTTCAACATTCTCAGGGGGGTTATTAGGGGGAGATGAAAATTATCATAAGCATGTATTAACTCTAGATTGGTATACTCCCACGTTTTGGAAATTTGTATTAACTAGTCAGCTAAAAATTGGTAATATTAGAATGTTGGATGTTGGTGATGGAAAGTTTTCATATATTTCACCATATGAACGCTTTATTATGGGTGGTAATGGTATCCCGTATGGTACTATGCTCAGAGGATATCCTGATAATTCAATTGGTCCATTAACTTCTCAAGGTAGAGGGATTGGTGGAAACACTATTATTAAATACACCAATGAATTCAGGTTTCCCTTCTCAGAAAATCCAGTAGTTTATGCTATGTTATTTGCTGAAGCTGGAGGTGTTTGGAATGATACTCAGTTGATGAGTTCGTTAGGGTTTCCTAGGAGGACAGCGATTGATTTAAAGAGGTCTGCAGGTATTGGAATAAGATTTTTTATGCCAATGATTGGACAACTTGGATTTGATATGGGATATGGATTTGATGATATTAGTGGGGATGGTAACCCTCAGGGGTGGGAATACACAATTATTTTTGGTAGATAAAAATTAAATCAAGGAGGCTATTGTGATTCGGAGAATAATCACATTTATAAGTTTATTAATAATCATATTTCCAATTACTATTATTGCACAAAATAAAATTGGTTTTGTTCAATCTGATAGAATTCGCGCAGAATATGAAGAATTCAAGGATGCAGAAGCTCAGCTTCAATTGGAATATCGCCAGGTAAATGCTCAATACAATTTAATGGTGGTTGAATTGGATAGTATTAGAAAGGCTTTTGAAACACAACGATTAATGAGCAGTCCTGAATGGCGAAAAGAGAAAGAAGCAGAAATTGTTGCACGTGAACAGAATATTCAGAAATTTCAAGTTACAATGGTTGGCCCTGAAGGAGAACTTTATAGGAGACAAGCACAACTTGAGTTTGACATTTTATCTAAAGTTAAAAGAGCTGTTGATAAAATAGCTGCGGCAAAAAAGATTGATTTTATTCTGGATGGTTCAACATCACTCCTTTATGGAAATCCTACTTATGATTTAACCGATGATGTTTTATTTGAGCTACGTAAATATAGTGTCTCAGATAAAGACAAAAAGACTCAAGAAAAATAAACTAAATTAAGAAAAAAGTTTTGTCTACTCTTGGAGAAATTGCCAAGATCATTAATGGTTCGGTTATTGGTGATAATAAAACTGTAATTAATGGTGTTTCAACTATAGACAATGGTATTTCAGGTACTATAACTTTTATATCTAATGGCAAATACGTTAAATATTTAGATAGTACAAAGGCATCTGCTATTATTACTAATGATAAAGCTTTAATTGATAAAAAAAATGGAATACTAGTTGATAATCCACGTTTAGCAATAATTAAAGTAATTGAACATTTTTCAATGAATGAAACTACAAAAATTGGTATACATGATTCAGCAGTTATTCATCCTAAAGCAGTAATTGGAGATCAAATTTGTATAGGTCCAAATACAGTGATTGAAGAAGGCGCTTTTATTAAAGATAATGTTACTATTGGAGCTAATAACATTATTGGTAAGAATGTCACATTAGGTTCTTCAAGTAAAGTGTATGGTAATGTTCATATTTATCAAGATAGCGAAATTGGTGAGGGTTGTATTATTCATTCTGGCTCTGTAATAGGAGCAGATGGATATGGGTTTGTAACTGAAAATGATATACATAATAAAATACCTCATCTAGGCAAGGTAATTATTGGTAATAATGTAGAAATTGGTGCAAATTGTACGATTGACCGTGGTACTATTGGAGACACAATAATCGAGGATATGTGTAAATTTGATAATGGTGTACAGATAGGACATAATGTATATTTAGGTAAAGGATGTTTATTGACAGCTCATGTTACAATAGCAGGTAGCACAAAAATTGGTGAGTTCTGCGTATTTGGAGGTCAGGCGGGTGCAATAGATAACATAACTATTGGAGATAGAGCTGTTTTTGCATGTTATACAGCGGTAACAAAAAATTTACCAGGGGGTAAGATATACTCTGGATCTCCTGCAAGAGAAATAAATGATAAAAATAAGAGAGATGCAGTTTATGTTGAAGTCCAACATTTAAAAAAACGTTTAAAAAAAATAGAAAAAGATTTTATTAATAAAAATTAATTATGGCACATATAAAATTTCAGAGAACAATAGCAAATCAAACATCCTGTATAGGGGTTGGATTACATACAGGGGTTGAATCAAAAATTACTTTTAAGCCTGCTCCAGAAAATTATGGAATCCGATTTAAGAGAACAGATATAGAGGGTGGATTAGAAATTAGAGCAGATATTGATCATGTTGTTGATATTTCTAGAGGGACAACGATTGAAGAAAATGGAGTAAGAATCCATACCGTTGAGCATGCATTGGCAGCCTGCGTTGGTATCGGTCTAGACAATGTATTAATCGAATTAACTGATAAGGAACCTCCAGTTATGGATGGAAGTTCAATTGATTTTGTTGAGGCTCTTTTAAAAGCAGGGATTGTAAAACAAGATGCCCCTAGAAACTATCTTCATATTGATGAGGCTGTAGGTTATTCAGATCCTTCAAGAGGCGTTGATATTCATATAATGCCATCGGATCAATTCAGAGTAACGTTTATGATTGATTATGAATATAAAACACTGGGTACGCAATTTACTACAATGGAAGAATTGGAGAAAAACTTTGCAAAAGACATAGCTCCAGCACGAACATTCTGTTTTTTAAGTGAGGTTGAAACTCTTAAAGAAGAAGGTTTAATTAAAGGTGGGAATTTAGATAATGCGGTAGTGATTGTGGATAAAGAAATTGATCAACAAGAAGCTCAAAATTTAAAGAAGCTATTTGGTATAAATACAAAAATTAGTCTTGGTGCAAATGGAACATTAAATGGAAAAGAATTAAGATTTGAGAATGAACCTGTGCGACATAAGGCACTTGATCTTATAGGTGATTTAGCATTGCTAGGTATGCCACTTCAAGGACATGTCATTGCTTCTAAAAGTGGACATGCAGCAAATGTAGAATTAGTAAAAAAGATTAAAAAAGTTTATCAGAAAAAAATTCTACAGCAAAAATATCAACATTTTGATAAAGGCGGTTTTATTGATATTAATTCTATTTTAAATCTTCTTCCGCACCGCTATCCATTTGTTTTGGTAGATCGTATTGTTGATATTACCCCTGGAGAAAAATTAACAGCATTTAAAAATGTCACGATTAATGAACCTTTTTTCCAGGGACATTTCCCTACCCAACCAGTAATGCCCGGTGTTTTAGTTCTAGAAGCAATGGCGCAAGCCGGTGCATTTTTAGTATTAAATAGTATTGATAATCCAATGAAAAAGAATATGTTTTTCTCTGCTCTATCGGATTCAAAGTTTCGTCATCCGATTATACCTGGTGACCAACTACGCCTTGAGATGTCAGTTGATAAATTTCGCTTAGGAACTGCATTACTTATAGGTAAGGGCTATGTAGGGGACAAACTTGTTGCTGAAGGAAAATTAAAAGCAACGGTGGTGGACCGGGCAGGAGCCTGATCCCATTTCCATACATCAAACAGCAATAGTTTCACCAAAAGCCAACATAGGTCAAAATATTGATGTTGGACCATATACAATTATTGAAGAAAATGTAATAATTGGCGATAATACCTCTATTGGCAATCATAATACGATTTGTTCTGGAACATCAATTGGTGCCAATTGTAAAATTTTTCATAATACATCATTAGGTGAAACCCCTCAGGATATGAAATATGATGGCGAAAAAACTCAAACAATAATAGGCGATAATGTCACTATACGAGAATCTGTAACAATAAATCGAGGTACAGTAGCTTTTGGTAAAACACTTGTTGGAAATAATGTCTTATTGATGACAGGAACTCATATAGCTCATGATTGTATAGTGGGTAATAATGTGGTGATGGCAAATCTTGCTACCTTAGGAGGGCATGTAGAGATAGGTGATTGGGCAAATATAGGTGGAGGAGTTATGGTACATCAATTTGTAAAAGTTGGTACACAATCACTAATTGGCGGTGGTTTTACAGCTAAACAAGATGTTCCTCCTTATATTATTGTATCAGGTGCACCATTACGTTTTGTTGGGATAAATAAAATTGGATTAGAAAGAAGAGGTTTTGGGAAAGAGACTAGAGAAATAATTAAGCAAGCATATAGAAAATATTTTGTATCTAAGTTTAATCGAGGTCAAGCAATCGACTACATTAAAAGAAGTCTGCCTCAGATTGAAGAAATAAAAAATATAGTTGAGTTTATAGATTCAAGTGAACGAGGTATTATTTAAATTTATCAAACATTTGATTCGCTACTCAATTTTATTCATCCCAGGATCGATTTTATTTACCCAATGGTCTTCATTTGAATTATCTAATGTAAATAAGAAATCTGAATCTATATTTAGATATGCTGGAATAATTTCAGCAAATGATTCCCCAATTGATATAAAAAGTGATCGTAGAGTATCTATTATGGGTACAATAAAGAAAGATCAATCACTTAATGGTTTAGTCCCTATTTTACAGGGTAAAATAAAAATCTCATGGAATTTATCAATTAAAGGAAGAATGGCAAGTTTTGCTTCAAATGAGCGTTCCATACAAATGTATGGTTGGGGTTTGACTTTTAAGCCAGGATCAGTTGATGAGCCTTTACGGTGGAGGATTCTTTTTAATTCTGGCAGTTTGAATTCTCATAATCAACTAAAGGTTTCATCAATCAGTTCAACAGCTGTAAGATTAGTAAAATGGAAAACTTTTCCCATTCATTATGGGTTTGGAACAAATATTATTAATGGAATTTCATTACAAGAATCAACTAATTTTAAACTTCATTATAATTTTATTTTATTTGGTTTATCAAAGAATTTTTCTGGGTTAGTAGTATCTCCCCAAATACTATTAGGTAGAAATAATAATTATTTTTCAATAAATATTTTAGCCTCCTTTTAAAACATGAAAAACATTACTATTCTTGGATCAACAGGGTCAATTGGTGTAAATACTTTAAATGTTATAGATAATTTGGATCAAGATTATAATATTGTTGGTTTAAGTGCTAATACGAGTGCAAATACTATTCTAAGTCAGATAAAAAAATACAAACCTGAAGTTGTTGCAATTGCTGATTTAAATACAGCGGGATTTGTTAAAGAGCAATTAAAAGGTTATGATATTACAATTTTACCAGGTAGATCCGGATTATTAGAACTATCTAGTAGAAATGATGTAGATTTATTATTCAACGCATTAGTTGGTTCATCCGGAATGGAGCCAACTCTATGTGCAATAAAATCATCAGTAGATGTTGCTTTAAGTAATAAAGAAAGCCTAGTAATGGCTGGTGATATTATTGAATCAGAAAAAATTAAATCTGGCGCAAAGATTTTCCCTGTCGATAGTGAGCATTCTGCGATTTGGCAATGCCTAGCTGGAGAAAAAATTGATCAAGTTGAAAAAATAATACTTACTGGAAGTGGTGGTCCATTTAGGAATAGAGATATTGATACTCTTATTGATGTTAAGGTTAGCGATGCATTAAATCATCCTAATTGGGAAATGGGTAAAAAAATTACAATTGATTCAGCTTCAATGATGAATAAAGGATTAGAAGTAATTGAAACTAAATGGCTTTTTGGAATAGACTGGGATAAAATAGAAATAGTTATTCATCCTGAATCAATCATTCATTCCATGGTAGAGTTCAAAGATAAATCAGTAAAAGCTCAAATGGGAGTCCCAGATATGAAAGTTCCTATTCAATATGCTTTAACCTATCCAGATCGCAAAGTAGCAGAGTGGGAATCATTAGATTTATCAAAAATTGGCTCTTTAAACTTTGAACCACCAAGTTTTAAGAGATTTCCATGCATAAGTTTAGCATATGAAACATTAAAAAAAGGAGGAAGTTATCCTGCTGTTTTAAATGTTGCAAATGAGCAAGCCGTTTATAGATTCTTAAATAATGAAATTAGTTTCATAGACATTCCTATTATCATTGAAAAAGCCTGTGAAAAACATGAATACATTAAACAACCATCATTAGAAGAACTGATATATATAGAAACTTGGACTATAAATTTTGTAAAATCATTTGAAGGAAAAAAATAATATAAGGGAACTATGACCACACTATTTGCAGCAATAATATTAATTGGTATAATTGTTTTCATTCATGAATTAGGCCACTATTTAGCCGCACGTTCAATTGGTGTTAAGGTTGAGCGTTTTTCAGTGGGTTTCCCACCAAGATTAATGACATTTACTTCTATTCCAAATGGATGGGAATTTCGATTATTTTTTTATAAAAAGAATAATGAAGGTAAATATTTATGGACAACAATTAAAAAATCAAAAATTACTATATCAGGACGAAAAGGTACTGGGACTGAATATTGTTTAGCGATTATTCCTTTTGGAGGCTATGTAAAAGTTGCAGGTATAATTGATGAAAGTATGGATGTAAAATATGAAAATAAACCATATGAATTAATGAGTAAACCTAAATGGAAACAAATTTGGTTTCAAAGTGCTGGAGTTATTATGAACTTGGTTTTAGCTTTTGTTATTTTTACAGGACTATCAAATTATAGTGGAAAAATTATTCCATCAGATGAACCGATAATTAATGAAATTATACCTGATTTTCCAGCATATAAATATGGTTTGCAGATTGGCGATAGAATTCAATCAGTTAATGGTAAAAACATCACATCTTGGGGTGATTTAACAAATGAAATTCATCAGCGTCCAAATCAAGACTTAGACCTAATAATATTAAGAAATGAAAAATCCTTAAATATTTCACTTACTTCAATCTCCCAAATTAACCCTTCAACAGGTGATTCCATTGGAATTATAGGAATGCGTCCAAAATATGAATCCTTCCCTGTTAGTATGATTGAAAGTATGAATATGGGGTTTGGAGCTACTATCCGTGGGTTTGGGATGGCTATTTTGACGATTAAAATGCTTACTTCAGGACAAGCTTCAATGAAAGAATTAGGTGGCCCAATCATGATTGCCCAGTTAGCGGGTCAATCTGCGAAAGCAGGTTGGATACCATTTCTAACTCTGATGGCATTAATAAGCTGTAATATAGCTTTTATAAATATATTACCTATTCCTGGATTAGATGGAGGACATATTTTTATGACACTTATTGAGGGAATTATAAGAAGGCCACTTACAATAAAAATGCGTTTAGCTATTCAACAAGTTGGAATGCTATTAATTTTGATGTTGATGATTACAGTAATTGTAAATGATATAGGAAGATTATTTGGTAATTAACTAACTTTTTTTAATAAAAGTGTCATTGATCCAAACTTCATTTTAATTTGAATTTTGACTGGTAATCTATTCTGATCATCACTTATCCAAATTTGAATATCACCTTGATTTTTAAATAAATTTTTTCCTTCTTGATATGGGCGTATTACTGTACAAATATAATTTCCTAGTTCAGTGCTGATAGTTTCTTTACCTTTAATTTGTAATTTGTAATCCACAATCCTTTTGCCCTCGAATGATGAAAAAGACATGATTTCATTTTCTTTTAGTGGTATTGTTCTTAAATAATAAAATAATGAAAAACTATCTCGTGCTTTAAAGTCAATAGGAACTTTCTCATTCGAAGTCGTGGCAATAGATTTTTTATAATCAAATTTGACATTTATTTTATTTTTATAATTTCCTTGATTAATATCTTTTATTAATTGATGTGTAAAAAACTCTTCTTTATCTATCCAGATATCAATTTTATCTCTTATTTTAAATAATCTGTCTGCTAGGCCTTTAGTTTTAGCATAATAGGTAACATGATATGAGTCAATATTATTTATTTTTTCTATTTCAGATATTTTCAATTTTGCTTCACCAACTCGTACAAGATTAAATTCTGCATAATATTGTAAAGACTCTCCAACTTTAAATGGAATCTGACCAACTACAAAATTTAAATAAAATAGGAAAAAATACTTTTTGTAATTCATTTTCTTATGGTTTTTAATTTATAATTTTCAAGTTTGTAAATAGTTGAGCCTTTTAAGTAATTATTTTTACCATCATCAATAAGTAAATCAAATTCTCCATTGAACAAATCAAATATTTTTTTTGGATCATTTAATGGTTTTTTTCCTGACCGATTTACAGAGGTAGTCGTAATTGGCCGGTCTATTATTTGACATATATTTTGTGCAAATTTATGATTGGGTAACCTAACTCCCAATGTTTCATCTTTTCCCATAATTGACTTATCTACTACTCCACTTTTAACAGGTAAAATAATAGTAGTATATCCTTTCAAATTTTTTCTAATTATTTGGGCTTGATTATTATCTATCTTAGCGCAAGATATGACAGTTTCTATATCTTTCATAATAACACTAATTGGACCTTTTCTACCTTTTATTTTATTAAGCTTATTGATTGCTGATTTATTTTTTGCGTCAACACCAAAACCATATAATGTATCGGTAGGATAAACAATAATGCCTCCTTTTTGCACAACGTCAGCAGCATATAATGTAGATTTTTTGGAATTTAAATTGAGTCTTTGCGTTATCTTAATGTTCATATATATTTGTTGATTTCCATTTGCGATGAAACCAAAAATAATGATCAGGATACCGTTTAATAATTTTCTCTAAATTATTTGTATAAATTTGCGAAATGTTTTCTACAGATAGATTAGATTTTATTTTTATTTCAGAAAATGAAATTACAATTGTACCATCAGGCTCCATATAGCTGACAGAAAATATCATCGGTGCATCAGTTTTTATATGAAATTTAGCGGCACCCTTAGGGGTGTATGTAGGTTTATTAAAAAAATTAACCCTAACTCCATTTTTTCTTGCATCTTGATCGCTAGCTAAAATAACTATTTTCTTTTTTTTAATTAATTCGTAGATCTTGTTAATTGAAGATTTTCTATAAATATGATTCATACCATAAGATTCTCGAATTTCTTTAAAGAATAAATCTGCCCCCTTGTTAGCTTGTTTTTGAATAACTCCCCAAATAGGATAATTATTCATACCGAACCATGCTCCCCACTTCTCCCATAAGCCGAAATGTGCCGTTAGAAGTATTAGTCCTTTCTCTTTTTTAATTGCCTTATCAAAAATGTCTTGGTTTTCTATTTTATATTTAATTTTTTGATATGAATTAGGTAGTGACAAAAAATCAATAAAATTATTTATAACTATTTGATAACTGCGTTTTAATTGTTTGTTTACCCAATGATGATTCATTTCAGGAAAAGCAGTTTTAATATTTTTAAAGGCTTCTTTCTTTCTAATTGGAACAAAATTGTAAACAAACGCGGCTAACTTAATAGCAAGTTTTCTTCTATCAATCTCTGAAATATTTCGTGATTTTTTAGATATTAATTTTAATAATATATATGTTAATTGATCTTTGAAATTCATTATAGATAATTTGGATAATGATATAAAATCAAATTAGTTTTTTCATTATTAATTTGATATTTTGGCTTAGTTCTTTTTCAGTATTATCATTGTGAATTACAAAATCTGCCACATTTACTTTTTCTTCTTCAGGCCATTGGAATTCCATGCGTCTTAGAATATCTTCTCTAGTTAAAGTCTGACGATCCAGAGCACGTTCCATTCTATTTTTTAATTGTGCAGTTACTACTATTATATAGTCCATATGAACATCATAACCAGACTCATAAATCATTGCGCCATCTACAATAAAAACCTCATGCTCTCCTTTTTTTAATTTTTTATCGAATGATTTATCAAGCAAGTCAAATACATAAGGATGGACTACAGAATTTAATTGACGTTGATGGTCAACATCTTGAAAAGCAATCCGCGATAATTTTTCTTTATTTATTTTACCTGAAGCATCAATTATATCTGTTCCAAATTCAGTTATTAACTCATGCTGCACTAAATCATTTTTGGATATTAAATTTTTTGCTTCACTATCAGCATCAAAAATAAAAGCACCTAATTTTTCAAAATATTTACTAGCAGTACTTTTTCCACTCCCAATCCCACCTGTTAATCCTACTTTAAGCATATTGATTTACAATTTTTATTATTTCATCATTAATATATTTGATTTCACCAACGCCATTAATTTTAATCAATAAACCTACATTATGATAATAGCTTAGCAATGGAGAGGTTTGATCTAAGTATATTTTTTGACGATTTTTTATGATTTCGATGGATTCATCACTCCTACCAGAAGTTAATCCTCTTTTTATTAAACGATTAACCAATTCATCTTCATTAGCATATAAACTGATGACCGAATCTATTTTATGACCAATTTTCTTTAAAATTAGATTCAATCCTTTTGCTTGTTCAATTGTACGGGGAAATCCATCTAATAAATAACCATTTTGCGCGTCATCTAGACATAAACGATCTTTCATCATTTTTAATAAAGTATCATCAGGAACTAATTCTCCTTTGTCAATAAATTCCTTAGCAAAATTTCCAATTGTTGTTTTTTTAGATATTTCTAATCTTAAAATATCACCTGTTGAAAGATGTAAAATGCCGTATTTATTGCATAGGAGCTTTGCTTGAGTTCCTTTTCCAACACCAGGTGGACCTAAAAAAATAAGATTCATAACTAGAATAAATATTACTATTAAATTAAAACACCTGCAACTGAAGCAGTTAACCATGAAGCAAGAGCTCCACCGATCATAGCTTTGGTTATTAATTTTGCGATCTCTTTTTTCCTTTGAGGAGCAATGCCACCGATTCCCCCAAGCTGTATTCCAATTGAACCAAAATTCGCAAATCCACATAAAGCATAGCTTGCAATAATGGCTGACCTTTCAGATAATTGATTTTTGCTGATCATTGATTGTAAATCACCAAAAGCAATTAATTCTGTGAATACAATTTTTTCTCCCATTAGAGTGCCAACGTAACCTGCCTCGGCCCATGGGATTCCCATTGTCCATGCGAGTGGTTTAAATATAATACTTAATATTTGTTCAATAGACGTGCCAAAAATGCCAAATATATAATTTAGTAATGCTACAATTGAAATGAATGCTACTAACATCGCACCAACATTTGCTGCCAACTTTAAACCATCAGAAGCTCCATCGCCTAGAGCTTCCATCGCATTTGAGTTTCCATTTTTTATTTCCATATTTATATCACCAGAAGTTTTTGATTTTTCTACTTCTGGATATATAATTTTAGATACGACCAAAGCTGCAGGGGCTGACATAACGGAAGCTGCTAATAGATGCCCTGCAATACCTGGAATATTTGATAACCATTTTACATATATAGCTAATACACCACCAGCAACAGTAGCAAATCCTCCAACCATAACTACCATTAATTCAGATTTGGTCATTTGGCTTATAAATGGTCTTACCATCAATGGCGCTTCCGTTTGCCCAACAAAAATATTTGCACTAACACTTAATGTTTCAGCACCACTAGTGTGCATAGTTTTTTGCATCACCCTAGCTATCCATTTTACAATTATTTGAATGATTCCAAAGTGATATAAAACAGCCATTAAGCTTGAAAAAAATATAATCGTTGGTAGCAATCTAAACGCGAAATTCAAAAGAGCAGGGTGAAGCCCAACATCAGTCACATATGATGTAAATAAAAAGTCACTACCAGCATCTGAAAAACTAATTAGTCTTGTAATTATTTTATCTAAAAAGGAAAAAATAGGTTTTCCTATAGGTGTTTTTAATATAAAAACTGCAAAAATAAACTGAAGACCTAATCCCCAATAAATAGTTCTGAAATTAATTTTATTTCTATTATTTGATATTGCGAATGCAATAGCCAAAAGTGTTAAGATACCTAATATGCCTTTATAATGATCCATTTAATCATTTACTGGGAGTTCAAAACAATTTCTGCACCGAGCTTCATACATATCTGTTTCACCGATAAGCACTTGTTTTGAATTTGAAATAGTGCGTTGAGTGTATGATGCAGGATTACCACATATAACACAGATTGCTCTTAATTTATCTAAATAATCTGATTCACACATTAATTGCGGCATAAAACCAAACGGTTTTCCTCTATAATCTGTATCAAGGCCGGCAACAATAACTCGTATTTTTTTGTCAGCTAATCTTTTACAAACGTCCACAATTTTATTGTCAAAAAATTGAGCTTCATCAATTCCGATAACATCCATTTCATTTGAATATTTAATTATTTCATTTGATGTTTTGACCATGACTGATTCTAGCTTTGATTTATTATGGGATACAACATGTTTAGAACTATAACGGTTATCAATAAATGGTTTAAATAGAACCGTGTTCATTTTAGCAATTTCCGCTCTTCGCATCCGCCGAATCAATTCTTCAGTTTTTCCACTAAACATACTGCCAGTAATTACTTCAATCCATCCTGAATTTTTTGGGGATAAAGTCATAATTAATAATTCATTTATTATTTAAAATAGAATTTATTTTTGTTCGAATAAGGTCAATTGCAACTCTGTTCTTACTGCCTTCAGGTATTATAATATCAGCAAAATATTTTGAAGGTTCAACAAATTGTTCATGCATTGGTCGAACAGTTTTCAAATATTGATCAATTACTGATTCTACAGTTCTATTCCTTTTATCTATATCTCTAGATATACGACGTATAAAACGTATGTCATTTGGAGTATCCACAAAAACTTTTATATCCATTAATTCTCTAAGAATTGTATAATGTAATGTTAAAATTCCTTCAACTATTATAACACGATGCGGGTGAACTGTTTTTGTATCTTTTAATCTCGAATGAGTAGAAAAATCATAAATTGGTACTTCAACTATTTGTCCTTTAATAAGGCTAATTAATTGTTTATTAAAAAATTCAATATCAATTGCATCTGGGTGATCAAAGTTATGAAGATGTCGATCTTCCATAGGGATATTAGAAATATCCCGATAATATGCATCCTGTTCTATCACAACAACATCACCATTTCCATATTCTTCTAACAATTTTTTTGCAATAGAAGTTTTTCCTGAACCAGTTCCACCTGCGATGCCGATTAAAATTGGTGATAGACTCATTTTAAATCTTTAGCTTCAAACGGGTCAGGTAATAGCATCCCGCTAGTGGTTTCATTAACAACACCATTCATATCACAAATATATATTGGGATATCACCACATAGTTCCCAAATAACTTGCCTACATGATCCACATGGTGTTCCACCAGTTTCAGTTGCTATTGCCATAGAAACAAAATTTTTATAGCCTTGTGCTATCGCCCTAAATAGAGCAGTCCGTTCTGCACATATTGAAAGAGGATAGCTTGCATTCTCTATATTACAACCTCCAATAATTTCTCCTTCATCAACCTTTACTGCTGCACCAACATTGTATTTTGAATATGGAGCGTGCGCTTTTTTTGTCATATGGATTGCTTTTGTAATTAAATTGTTCATTGTTTCATTGTGTTGAACCATTTAATTGAGTTAATCATACAATCCGCAGCTGCTCCACCATGATCTCCAGGATAGGATGTCATTTTGATGTCTTTTGCACCATTTGCTATTAATTGATCTGCAGCTAATTTCATTAGAAAGTAAAATACTGTATTATCTTTTTCTCCATGCATAAAATGAATCGGGGCATTTGGTTTCCATCCATCATATATAAAACTATTTTCTTTTAAATAGTGTTTAAATTCAGTTTCACCATCACCTAAAAAATCAGATAAAAATTTTGGTTCTAAAAGAACTGACATATTATTATTCAATGCATTATCAATTTGTGTACCTGAATAGTTTCCATCATACATTTTTAATATAGCATCTCTATATTTTGGTTTGACCCAACGATTTAATGCATCTTTATCTCCAGTTGCCAGCATGTACCCCCATAAGGCAAATCCTAGATAGTAAGGAGTATTATAAACATTGTCAGAAAAAATTCTTTTTCCCATTTCATATAGTGAATAGGGACCAGCTCCGGGAGAATTTGCTGTAATAGTAAATTCATCAGAATATTCTTGTTCAATAATTTGATGAAAAGCCATTGTTCCATATCCACCGGCAGAATAACCAGTTGTAAATAGTTGATCATTCAATTCAATATTTTTTTCGCAAGCAAACTCTTTCGAAGCTCGTAAGAGATCAATACCTGAAATTGCACTTGCCATTTTATTAACGTAAGAAGCTTGTTCAAGTGAAATTCCATAGCCAATTCCATCTGAATATATTGCAAAATAGCCCTGCATAGATCCTAAAAGACTCTGGGGTGATACATTAGGACTTACAGATGCAACGGCGCTTCTTTGCGTTATTGTATAATGAGAAATCTTAAGTGTCGGTAAAGATTTCTGTTTTTTTACTTGTGGAACATAAATTGCTCCAGAAAGCTGGGTAGGTTCACCATTAGCGCCCAGGGATTCATAAACAACTCTATAAATTTTTACATCATTTTCAATATTAAATTCTTCTGGATCAAATCCATATATATCTCTAATCAATATTTCAAATATTTCTTCATTATATTCAGTAATCAATTCAGATGAAACTAGATTTCCTCTACCAGTATAAAGATCACAATTTTCTGTTTCATCTTCGCAAGCGAGTAAAAATAAAATAATTAATAATATCGATAAAAATTTTCCATTATATTTTTTCAATTTTTTCCCTACTAAATAATTTTAATGTTTTTAAAAACTTGGTTTAACATAATGCCAGTAATAAATCCACCTATATGAGCAAACCAAGCTACACCACCAGTTGTATCAAGTCCAAGTGCTCCCATTCCATTTGTTAATTGATTAAAAAACCAAAAACCTAAAACAACGATTGCTGGAACACGAAAAGTAGTAAAAAAAATAATAATAAAAGCAAATACATGTACACGCGCATTTGGGAAACGCATCATATAGAGTCCTAAAACTCCCGCAATGGCACCTGAAGCACCTACCATTGGAATCTGTGAATCAGGATTAATAAGAATTTGAGTAATGGCTGCTATTGTACCGCATAGTAAATAAAAAATGGCATATTTTATATGTCCAAGAACACTCTCTACATTATCACCAAATATCCAAAGGAACCACATATTACCTATTATATGTGAAATTCCTCCATGAATAAACATTGAACTAAACATTGTAAGAATCGAGAATTGGGATGGAATTAATCCATAAGTGTAAACAAATATTGCTTCTGCTTCAGGATCATTCATCCCCATACTAAATTGAAATAAAAAAATGAAAAGATTAATCCCAATTAAGAAATAAGTTACATAAGGTATAAGTATTCTTGGGTTGTCATCTTTATATGGGAAAAGCATTAGTAAACACTGAATCCAATGGATTTATTTGTTTTATTCCCAGCCTGATCGCGTATTATTATTTGCATAGTATGATCACCAATTGATAATGGTCTACTTAAATCAAATGATATAATTTTTAATTTTGGCTGATATGTATAAATTAATGGTACATTATCAAGTAAGAGATCAAATGAACTCTCATTTGGATCAAAGCCAGATAATTTATCATCAATCATAATTTTAAATTGATTTAATTCTAGTGAAGGATATTTCCCATTATTGCCAGGATGAGTTGATAAAATTAAAGGTGGTGATTTGTCCTCAATGATTGCTATTGCATCAAGCTGTTTCACTTCTCCTGAAATAACATTTCTTTCCTTATTATTTTCAGATGGAATAAAGGTCCAACCTTCTTTTTGATCATAATAATACAAATGTAATTTTTCTCGATCATTATATTTCTTTTTGTAGCGTATGGCAATATTCACTGGTTTAAGTAGTGGTCGTTCAAATGGTTGTAATTGATATACACGAGAAATTAGATTTCCATTCTTTATAGGAGCATGCTTATGAACTGCTTCAATCCACATAAGGGTTGGACTCACTATAGAAGATTTTTTTGATCGTATAGAACAATATGTATCTGTAGATATTATCGTAGTTGATGTTTCAGGCTTAGCTACTGTGTATGGAAAATCAAATTGTATTTGACGTTCAATTTCCGATTTTAAAATTGATTCAATTTGTATAATATTTTCAAATTGTTCTGGTGATATTGGTTGTGACAAATAAACTGACGGCTGAATCTGGTTTATTGGAATATTAGTATATTTATATTTCCCTTTTAATCTTAATGATAATTCTGCATCAATTACTTGTTCTGGTTGAAATTGTATATAAACACCTGCTTCAGTATGTGAAATATCCATATTTACATTTACACTTAAAGGGTCTCCCGTAAAATTTTTATCTATCCAATGAATAGGTTTTGACCTAGTGCCCAAAGCATTTTGTGCGATAAATTGAAGAGCTTTTCGTTTAATTTTTTGTTTATTAATTGTTATTATTTTACCAGATTCAATCTTTTCTGAAGATTCTATCTCTAATTTCTCATCAGCAAAACCATATGGGGTAAATGAAAATGCATAGATAGTCTCAATTGGAATAGTAATGCTTTTTGGTTGAATAAGGAATGATACTAGTTTATTTGTTTCCCCAAGTTTGGTAATCATTATTTCAAATGGATCCATAACAAAAACCGTTCCATTTAACTCTCGTTTATTTTGTTGTGTATCCATTACGTGAATTTTTATATCATGATAGCCTTGAGACAGGTCAATTATGCCATCAGTTACTTCATTATGAATAGGGACCTTTGGATCGTATTCATTTTGGTAAAGTTTTATAAAATTCCCAAAGTTTAATCGATAATTTCTATAATCATTAATATAATTTGCAGTGCTCTGCCATTTATAATCCAATCGTTCAAACTCAAGAGAATGAAATCTTTTTTCATTAATATATATTTCTATTTTATGAGGTTGATATATATTGTTTGCTCCTTGCCTTTTATCGTAGGCTTTAATTGAAATCCCCAATTCACCAGCTATATTGATAGTATCAGGGAAGTTATAATTGCCTTTTTTATCTCTAAATACGCGAAATTTTTGTGGAAGCTGATTTCCATTAACCCAGCTTTCGTTATTAAGCGGAGTGAATGAAATTTCATCGATAAAAGGGGCTAAACGATCATCTTGAGAAAGACCACTTGTTAATGGATTTAATGTTTGCCCTTTTTTATTTCTAATTTCAAAGTGTAAATGAGGCCCAAAGGAAAAACCTGTATTACCAGAATATCCAATAACATCTCCTTTTTCAAATTGAAATTCTCCGGGTGACAAAAATATATTTGTTATATATGTTTGATTTTTTTCTTGTTGTTCAATTAAGCGATCTTCAAGTCTGGGTGTGAACTTACTTAGATGACCATAAACAGCTGTTTGCCCATCTTCTAATGTGAGGTATAATGCTCTGCCAAAACCTGAAAAATTTGAAACAATTCGTGATATATATCCATTTGAGACCGCATATACTGGATGGCCAATTGTTCCTTTAGTTTTCATGTCTAACCCTTGATGATAACCAGTTGGTCTAAATTCACCAAAGTTTGAAGATAAATGCTTACCAAGGTTTGTTGGCCAAGTATAATCTTGTGCGAGGATAGAAAGGTTTAATAATATTATAGATAAAGTTATTCGCATGTAATTTGAGTTATTAGCACTTGAATTTATCTCGCATTTTAAGTTTAAAAACAGGGGATTGGTAATAAATAAAGCTTAAGCGTAATATAGTATATGTTCCATATCATTTTATTTGAACCTGAAATCCCTCCAAATACAGGTAATATAATTCGATTATCCGTAAATATAGGTTGTGAATTACACTTAATTAGACCATTAGGATTTTCGATTGATCAAAAAAGCTTACGTAGAGCAGGAATGGACTACATCAGTGAAAAACAATTTAATATTTGGGATAATTTAGATAATTGTCTAAATAAAATCAGAATATCAACAATTTATTCAGTATCGACAAAAGGGAAAAAAAACTATACAGATATCAATTTTAGATCAGGCGATGCATTTATTTTTGGGCCCGAAAGTCGTGGGTTACCAAAAAAAATAAGAAATGATTATACATCAATATTTATTCCTATGCGGAGCAAGGGGCGAAGTATCAATTTAGCAAATGCTGTTTCAGTTATACTTTATGAAGCTTGGCGACAATTAGACTTTAATTAATCATTTCTGCAATTTTGTTACCAATTGCCAATGACGCTGTTAGGCCAGGCGATTCAATCCCAATTAAATTAATTAATCCAGGATATCCTTTCTCTTCTTCATGATTAATATAAAAATCTGGCATAGAATTTTTTTCATCCCATATTTTCGGTCTAATTCCAGAATAATCTGGTGAAAGATCATTTTTATCAAGATCTTTTATATATAGCTTTCCTTCATCATAGAATAAATCTATTAAATCATCATCAACCTTATAATTCTCTTTTTTATCTTCAATCCAATGGGCACTTGGCCCTAGTTTTACTGAGCCTGATTGATCAAGCGTAAGATGGATACCCAGAGTACCATGCTCTTTATCTGGAAGTGGATAAATCAATTTTTTGAAGGCCCCTTTCCATTTGGATGACAGCTTAAAATAACATCCTTTTACAAATTTTATTTTTGGGAAATCTTTATTTATAAGTTCAGCTATAAAATCACTTTCTAAACCGGCGGAATTAATTATCCAATTAGATGTAACCTGCTCTATATCCCCTAAACTATTTTCAATATCAATTATATAGCCTGATTCTAATTGTTTTAAACCAACAACTTTTGATTTGAAAAGGTAATCATGATTACTTTTTTGTGATTCACTATAAAATACTGACATTAGTTCATGCGTAGAAATAATTCCAGTACAACCAATATAAATTGCACTATCTGCAATTATTTTTGATTCAATTGATTCAATTTCTTTTTTCCCGATGATTTTCATATCAGGGATACTATTTTTTAATCCATTATTAAATAATTCTTCAAGTTCACTTATTTGATGTGCACTACCGACAATTAGTTTACCGCATTGTTTTGTCCATACATTATGTCTTTTGCAATAATCATATAAAAGTTCGCGTCCTTCAGTACAATATTTTGCTTTTAAAGAATTAGGCTCGTAATAAAGGCCTGAATGAATTACTTCACTATTCCTACTAGATATTCCACGACCAAAATCATCTTCCTTATCAATTATAAGGACAGATAAATTAGTTCGTTCTCCAATTGCTCTAGCAATAGATAGTCCTATGACTCCTGCGCCGACAATTACAATATTAAATATCAATGCTAATTTGAAAGCTTTTTAAGTAGTTCCGCTGTAAAAATACCAGTGCTATGTCCATCCTTCCAAAAAGGTCTTAAACCATAATAGCCAACAGGCTGAATTCCACTAACTATAAAGCTACTTTCATTTAATATAGGTTCTGGACCTTTATATATATTTCCTAAAGCATCTTTTTCACCTTCACATGAAGCGCATGGACATTTTTGACGCATATTTTTAAGTTTTACAATTGCTTCACTATCATCAGAAAAAATTATCAACAGCAATTCGTTTACAACTTCAAAATTTTTTATTGATATATCACCGGTCATATTATTTCTAAAATTATAAGTAATTAATTTGGGCCAAATTAAAGATATGAGTAAATCTTTTTATCATGTTGTACTTTTAAGTATGAAAAAATTTATTGTTCAATCCATTTTATTGATTTTTGTATTACATGAGTTTGCTTATTGCCAAAAAGATAGACCTAGGGACCTAGGCCTTCAAATTGGTTTATTTCAACCGGGTAAATGGAATGCAATTACAGATGTTGATGGAGTAGAAGTAGGACATGAAACAATAATAATTAGTGATAATATTCGCACAGGAGTTACAATTATTAAACCACACGGTGGCAATCTTTTCAAAGAAAAAGTTATGGCAGCAGTGCATGTAGTCAATGGATTTGGAAAGGCTTTGGGTTTTACCCAAGTTGAAGAATTGGGCACTATTGAAACACCGATTGGTCTAACAAACACGCTGAATATATTTAATGTAGCAAATGCAATTATTGATTATATGATTTTGGATAATCCTAATATTAGATCGGTGAATCCTATTGTGGGTGAAACAAATGACAGTGGTTTAAATGATATACAAGGACGCCATGTAAAAAAAATTCATGTCTTAAAAGCAATTCAAAATACAAAAAGCGGTCCAGTTGGTGAAGGTTCTATCGGAGCAGGTACAGGTACAAGGGCATTAGGCTTTAAAGGTGGAATTGGGACATCATCAAGATTATTGCCTAAAGAAATTGGGGGATTTACTGTAGGTGTATTGGTGCAAACAAATTTTGGTGGATCTTTAATGATCAATGGTGCTCCTGTTGGGAGAGAATTAAAGAAATCCTCTTTTTCATCTAATATTCCTTATGATGGAGAAGAAGGCTCCTGTATGATTGTGATTGCCACAGATGCACCTTTAGCAAACCGTAATTTAAAACGTATGGCAGAGCGAGTAAGTCATGCATTCGGTCGTGTGGGTGCTTATTCATCCAATGGCAGTGGAGATTATGCAATTATTTTTTCAACATATAGACCTGAATACCAAGATGATAAAATGATATCTAGTAAAGAGTTAAAAAATAGTTTAATGAATGGTTTATTTATGGCTACAGTTGAAGCAACTGAAGAAGCAATTATAAATTCATTATTTATGGCAGAATCAATTTCAAGTAAATATGGCAAAAGTCAAGCTTTACCTATAGATGAAACAATGAAAATATTAAAAAAATATAAAGCACTTAATTGGAATAATAAATTATATCCATGGGAAAAGTAGCAGTTAATGATTTTGTGAGGCGCCAAATTAAGGGATCAGGGAAAACTTATTCCAAATCTCTTAGTTTTGAGGAAATTGCTGCTGATGCTGAATTTCAGATGATAAAGGGGCATTTTGAAGAAGGATACCGTGATGGTGTTCGAATTGTAATTGGTAGCCAAAATCTCCTAACTGAATTTATTTGTCCATTTGTAAAAATAGACAATGACATTGAATTAATATCAAAGGTTGTTTGCAGACAAGAAGGAGAAGAGCCATATATTCAAATACGTGCGAAAACTGGCAAACCAGTGGAACCAGGGCGTATTGAATATATTTTATATCGGCATGATGTTTTAGCTGAAAACAATGAACAATCAACGAATGAAAATTGGGAATTAATTAGTGTTCATGCAATTCCTAAAGGTATTGATAAACTTCCAATGGGACCAGTAACAATGATGCGTAATCAGTTAGAACTTTTAGGAGGCACTAAGGCATATTATTCATCTGAAGAATGGGCAGAGTCAGTAAGGTTTTGGCAAGAATTTGCTGCATTAGATGATTCTAGATAATAACGGTTATCTAGAAAAAGTTATTAATAAAAAAACCCCCTCTTCACTAAGAGGGGGTTTTTTTATCAGTTATAATTTATTAACTAAAATTAGAACCTTACAGAAATACCCATATTAAAGTATTGTGGTAATCCAAAGAATACTTCTGCACTATCTGCATCATGATCTTTATCATAACTATTATACTGGCTATTATCAGTAGCATCTTGAATGTATAATGCATCAGTTAAGTTGAATATATGAGCAAATACTTGTAGGTCTGTTCCAGCAAACTGCATTGGAAGATTATAGTATGCATGAAAGTCCATTCTAGTATAGCCAGGTGCCATCCATACTTGCTCTCTATCAGCAGAGCTACCCTTTATCTCACGTGCACCAGGGCTCCAATCAGCATAGTTCTTATCATATTTATGCATTATCAGTTGAGCTCTTAAACCACTAATTGGTGTAACAGTTGCACCAAGAACCATACCTGTTTGAGGCATATCACCAACCCATAGATCTTTTAATGCATATTCATACTGTGTTTGTGTTACAGTTCCTTTATCAGAATATTCAGTATATGTTCCTTTTGCATCTTCTACGAATTTCCAATTTCCAAATGAAGCTGCAAAGTCTAAACGTAACATGTCTATAAGTTGCGCAGAACCCTCTAATTCAATCCCGCTGTGAGATTGATTAACGCCTCTTAAGAAGATAACATCTGTATCTCCACTTGAGCCTTGACCTGTTGTAACAGATTTTGTGAGGTTACGATCTTTCCATTGTGTATTATAGTAATTTGCTTTCAATGCATATTGAGAAGTTCTATAATTCACACCAAATTCAGTACTTTGGAATTTTTCGTTAACTGGATCAGAAGCCTTCGTACCATCATAATAGATTACGTTATCCATAATTGGAGGCTTTTCAACAATACCAAAATTCACAAATCCTGCTAAGTTGTCATTTAGATCATAATTCAATCCACCTTTTACTTGGAAAGTACCAATTGAACCTGATTCAATTTTTTCCTTAGCAACAGTGAATTCATCAATATAGGAATATGCAATACTTGATGTACCGACCATACCATAAGCATTTATTGGACCCTTAGTATAATTAGCTTGTCCATAAAATCCTATCCAATCAACAGTAGTATTATTATGATAAGCAACTATATCTCCAAGTCGTTTCATTTGTGATTGTGGAGTTGTATCATTTTTATTTCCTGTGTATACAAAATAGTCACCACCAAGTAAATCACGTACTTCGCGAGCATGCTCAATTCCAGCAGTACGCCAATCAACACCAACTTGAGTTCTTAGATCATCACTTATATCAAAATTAAGTTTTGATATAACTCCAATTGTACTTTGACGATTGATACTGTTTCTTAAAATACCTTTTGATCTATTCTCAGTTGTAGAATATTTTGAGTCTTTATTATTAGAATTAGCTGCAATTGCTGCATCCCAATCCCATTTCCATGGCGCACTTGCATACCATTTGTTTCCTGCAACAGCTGGAGCACGGAAAGAACTACCATATGTTCCAGTTCCGCCGCCAGATCCTCCAGACCAGTATACAATTGATGATAGTCTCATTTTATCATTAATTGTATAAAAATGGTTTAGATTAACCAGAGGCTTATGAAAGAAGTTTTCACGTTCATTTAAGAAATTTGCATTGTAACGTTTAACTGTTCGAGCACCATACATGTACCAGTATTGTTTACCGGTGTAGCTTGAGCTAACAGGTCCCCAATTCTGATTTAGGGTTCTACTACCATTAGCAAATTTAGTAAATGCTTTCGTATCGTATTCAGACCCAAGGTCTTCAGCAAATTTTTTCGCATCTGGCCCATAAGACGCCATGTTTTGTCTATAAAGATTTTGTCCATGACGTTGTGGCGCTCCAATTGCATAAAGCTCAAATCGATTTTTATCGCTAACTGCATAGCTAGCACCAAAATAGTAAGCCCACGCATCTGTCCAGGTCTTATCTATGATTCCATCACCTTTTTTTCTTACAACAGTTGCACTAAATGCTAACTTATCATTTATTAGACCGGTGTTGTAATTAAATGTAGTTTTCATAAAACTACCAGCACCGAGCTCTTGTTTGAATTTTCCGCCACGCTTTAATGCAGTGGGATCAGTAATAATGTTCATGGTTCCGCCAATGGAAGGGGTAGCAAGATTTACAGCAGAAAGGCCACGTTGCATCTGAATAGATGATGTAGCATCTCCTACACCATCCCAGTTAGACCAGTATACCCAACCATTCTCCATATCATTCTGAGGAACACCGTTAATCATTACTGCAACATTTCGCTGATTAAAACCGCGTACATTTATTCGAGCATCACCAGCACCACCACCTTGTTGAGTTGCATAAACACTTGGCGTTGTATTTAGTGCCATAGGAATATCTTGAGATCCCAAACGTGCTTCCATATCAGCTTTTGTTACCATTGAATATGCAACAGGCGTTTTTTCATCAGCACGGGAAGCAAGTACTTCTAGGGCTGATAATTCAACAGCAGAAACTGATAGAGCCAAGTTAACTGTTACGTCACCATTGACATTTACAGTTTTACTTGCATTTGCATAACCAATAACAGATGCTGTAACAGTATAAGATCCTGTAGCTACATTTGAAATGGAATAAGTTCCATCCGAACCAGCCGCAGCACCCATGTTCGTTCCTTCTAGCACAACATTTGCACCTGGTAATACATCGCCAGTTGACGCATCAGTTACAGTACCAGATACAGTATTTTGAGCTAAAGAAAAAGCAGGTATTAGCAATAACAATATTGCCTTCGAGGTTTTTTTCATTATTAACTCCATATTTATTTTTTTGAAAAAATTATGATATATAATATTAGATCCGAGCGTTTTCATAATTAAAGCTGTACTTCTATATAACTTTAACTATTAGATAAAATATTTATATTAAACAAATTCATTTATTTGAAGTCATTAGACTTGATTAAAATTGACATTTTTGTTGGAAAACATCAAGTATAAATTTGCAGTTTATGCAAATTTTATATATAGTTTAAAATGAAGTTAATTTGAATTTTTTTAGCAATTGTGGGCCCACCAGGATTTGAACCTGGAACCTACGCATTATGAGTGCGGTGCTCTAACCGTTGAGCTATGGGCCCAAAAGGGAGATAAAATTAAGTTAGTTGAACAATTACTAGCTTAATAATTTTTTTGAATAAATGTTCCAACTAGTTTGAATTATTGATTTTAGTGAAGAATTATTAGGACTCCAATTTAATAAATCCTTTGCTATGGAAGATTTCGAATATAATTCATCTAAATCTCCTTCGCGTCGTTCAGTAAACTCATAATTAATATTTTTATTTGAAATTTCTTTTGTCATATTTATAACCTCTAGTACAGAATGACTATCTCCAGTCGCAAGATTTAAAGTTATATTGCTATGGTTTAGTAAATATTCGATGGATTTAATATGTGCAGTAGCTAGATCTGTAACATGAATATAATCTCTACATCCTGTTCCATCTTTTGTATTATAATCGTTCCCAAATATTTTTACTTGTTTTCTTTTCCCTGATGCTACTTCCATTACAATAGGAATTAAGTTTTGAGGGTCCTTTTCAATATGATTTATTCTATTATTTGGATCATGACCCGCTGCATTAAAATAACGAAGATTTGCAAATTTTAAATCTGTCAGTTTTCCATACCACCCTAGTATTCTTTCAATTTCTAGTTTTGTAAACCCGTAAAAATTAATTGGATTTAACGGATGCTTTTCATCTAGAGGTAAATATTTTGGATTTCCATAAACTGCAGCTGTTGAAGAAAAAACAAAATATTTTATTCCTTTTTTGATCATTGAATTAATAAGTGTTATAGTGCCATTAATATTATTTTGTGAATATTTTATAGGGTTAGCCATTGATTCACCGGCTGCTTTGAATGCAGCTAAATGAATTACACATTCAACATTATTCAATGCTTTCTCAACATCTTTTTTAACAAGCGTGGATCCTAATATAAATTCTGCGCGCTTATCAATTGACTCCTGATTTCCATTAGATAAATCATCCAATACAGCGACTTCATATCCACTATTGCAAAGTTCTAGAACGACATGTGATCCAATATATCCTGCTCCACCTGTTACTAAGATTTTCATTTATTTTATTTCTTTCTTAGGAATTATTCGCCTTTCAATAACTTTACCTTTATTATTGATCTGAGATATAATAATTCTAGCGTCATTAGGATATTCATAGCTGATCGCATTTTTCATAATTCCATTTTCATTATAATATATAATTTTTAAAGGGTTTTTATTTTTGTTGAATTTCACAGTGTGACTTCCAACTAAAACAGAATCTGAAAGAAAATATTTTGATTTAAGACCATTGGGGCCATAATCAAATTCATAGAAATAATAAATGTTTTCTAACGGATCCATTACTTTAACAGTTTTTGGAGTACCCTTATTATTTATTCTATATCTTGCAATCCAACCTGGCCTAATTGAGCTAAGATCAGGAGCAAATAATTCTTTATTTAAAACTGACAAATTTCTTTTTGAATAAAATTCAATATCATATTCATTTGATTTCCCATAATCATCCCAACGTAGATGAAATGTCCAAAGCATTTTCCCGAAACGATTGAAAAAATCTACTTTTTTTACAAGTCCACCTTCATCCATTATAGCCCGGTAGTGCGGTTTACCTATTGTTTCTTTTTTTGTTAATCCTTGAAGTAGTTCTTGAGTCTTTGGGTTCCATTTTAAGTAGTATAGCTTTAATTTATTAGAAGAGCTGGGTTTTTTACGTTTACCTTTATCCCAATTTGCTGGGACGAATTCAATACTCTTTAATTCACCTGACGGATAGTATTTTGCGAGAAAATGAGCTTCGTTTTTATTAATATTCTTTTCTGGTTTACCTTTTAGAATATTTGTGCGCATTATATTAGTAGAAAAATATTTTATTGTTGAATCCTGTTGGCTAAAAACAGAGCTAATTAATATAGTGTAAAAAATTATTTTCATCTACATTATTCCCCAAATCATAAAAGAAACAATTAAAAAAATCATACCAAAACCTAACCATCGACTACTTGAGATTCTTTTCTGATATTCTAAAGCTTGACTCTCAATGGTACGATAACTAAGCACTGCTCTTACTGTTGATCCTTCTTCAACTAGGATATCTTGACGTGCAAGATTTATCATATCACGCATAATTTTATTTTGTTTAACTGATCCTGTATCTATGGAAAGCTGTGGCGGAAAGTAGCTAATTTGATGCCAACCTGGTGCAACTTGTACTGGATCTTTAATTGGAGAAACCCCAATTTGAATACCATCTATAAAAATAGGTATTCCTTCGGTATCACAGAAAATTTCAATAGCTGTAATTTGACCAGGTTTTTTATCCCAATCAATTTCTTGAGATTTTAATAATGATAAAAGAGCTATTAAAATAACTTTAACCATTTAGCTGTTTTTCTAGTTTTACAATTTTTTTCATTAATACATTTGTATTTTCATCATTTGATTCCATTTCGCGAATTTTTAAACGTAATTGTTTAATTTTTTCAACTATAGAAACTTTTGAAAGGGTTGACAAACAATCGCTTGCTAGTTCTATGAAATCAGTTGTCTGATCATCTTCAATTAATAATTTTGAGATAATTTCTCTTTCTTCTGCCTCTTCAAAATGAGATATTATATCGGCAGGGTTTTTTTCTTCAGTAGAAATTAAAATTTTTATTAATTTTTTAATCATTGGATTCTCAATTTGACCAATATCTAATTTATTTTTTATTATTGATTTTGCTTCAAAATCATTTCCAACCAATACTTGTATAAGACCTAATTCAGCTTTGCTATTAACTGTTGAAAATGCTTTCAAGTTAATTTTTTGATTTTCGTTTGATTCGCGCGGAATCCTTTTTCCCTTTTGTTGAGAAAACATATGAATAATTTCATTTTCTTCGACTCCTGCAGCTTGGGAGAGATCTTTAATGATACTGTGTTTTATAATTGGGTCATCTATATTTGTTATCATTGACATAATATTTTTGATAATATTTGATTTATTTGATGATGATACATCAAAAAACTTTGAAGTTTTCAAATGAAAATTTAATAGACTAATTGCCTTTCCAATCCCATGACTGATGAATTCTTCTGGTCCAATTTTTTTAATCCATTCATCTGGATCAACTCCATTAGGTAACAAAATTATCAGTGGTTCAACACCACCCTTAAGTAAAGAATATCCTGCTTTTAAGGAAGCATTTACTCCTGCTGTATCTCCATCATAGCATAAGTAAACTTTTGATGTTAGCCGCCTGATCTGATTTACATGACGATTTGTAAATGCAGTACCTGAAACAGCAATTACATTTTTTATTCCCGATTGAAATAGTTGTATTAAATCTGTATAGCCTTCAACAATAATAGCATTATTTTCTTCGCGAATATATTTTCTAGTTATATTTAATCCATAAAATACTTCACTTTTACGATAAAGGGGTGTTTCGGGGGAGTTCATATATTTTGCAGGATCATCACTACCAAATACACGGCCTCCAAATGCAATAATTTTCCCAGAGGAGTTAGAGATTGGAAATATTATCCGAGAACGAAATCGATCATAATATTTAGAATTAGATCTACCAAACAAACCTGACTTTTGAATGATTTCATCAGATAATTTTTTTGATTTTATTGCGTTTAATAAAAATGAAGAATTTTTTGGTGTAAATCCTACCTTAAAAAGTTTTAATGATTCTTCACTTAATCCGCGATTTGTTAGATATTCTTTTGCTTTGATTGCTTGATTGGAAAATAATGTTTTATGATATAATTCTGCTGCAAACGTATGAAGGGAATATAATTCACTAAAAAAATCTTTTGATTTTGCATCACCAGAGAATTCTACTTTAATACCTAACTCTTTACCTATTTGTTGTAGAGCATCAACAAAACTAATTTTTTCGTATTCCATCACAAAATTAACTGCATTTCCACCTTGGCCACATCCGAAACAGTGATAAATACCTTTATCTGGAGCTACACTAAATGAAGGAGTTTTCTCATTATGAAATGGACAAAGACCAAAAAAATTTCTACCACGCTTTGTCAGGTCAACATGTTTTGAAACTACATCAACAATATCTGCATTATCATTTACACGATCAATTGTTTCTTGAGGTATCCTAGCCATTATTAGATTTCATTTTGATTAAATAATCGCGAATTGATTTTTCACCAAAATCTATTGGGTCATCCCAATTGAATGTTGTTACGATCGATTTTCTAATTTTTATTAATTTTTGTGAAACATTTGATTTTTCAAAAAAAATAATTGATACTTTGTTATCTGGCATTAATTCAAAAGTCCAAAAAAATATCATAATTGCAAGTAATCCTTTTGCAAACCCTAAAATAGTACCCATTATTTTGTTAACCAATTTTGAACTTTTTGATAAAAATAATAATTGAATGAGTTTTGTAAACAATCTAATTAGAATAGTTGTAGCTGAAAATATTGTGATAAAGCTCAAAACAAATGACACCCAAATATCAATCGAAACCCATTTAATTACTAAATTTCCAATTCCAATATAAAATTTTAGAGAAAAAATAGTGGCAAAAAAAACACTAAGAAAACGTCCTAATTCTTCAATAAACCCTCTTCGAAAACCGATGACACTGAAAGTGATTATAAAAAAAAATGCGAGAGCATCAAGAAATTGAATCATATAATTTCAATGGGGTTTTATAATTAACCAATTATTTCATTAACAAATTTTTGGGCAGATTTTCCATCAATTAATCCTTTTCCTCTTTTCATCACTTCAGGCATGATTTTACCCATATCAGCCATTGAAGTAGCACCAACCTCATCTATCACAGTTTTAACAATACTTTTTATTTCATTTTCATCCATCATTTTAGGTAAATAATTATTTAAGATTTTCATTTCTTTTGTTTCTAGCTCAGCTAAGTCAAGACGATCGCCTTTTTCATATAATTCTATGGATTCTTTTCTTTGTTTTACTAGCATTTGAAGAACTTTTATCTCATCATTTTCAGAAAGATCCTCTTGTTTATCAATTTTTTTATCTTTTAATTTTGCTAATGCAGTTCTAAGAGTGGCAGATTTGTTTTTATCACCTAATTTCATTGCTTTATACATATCAATTTGTATTTTTTCAAATAAACTCATTTTTACTCGTTATCTATTCGTTTCATAGCCATTAATAATCTATCTTGATCAGATTCAAAACCGATAAATCTTCTACCCATTTTTTTTGTAATAACTCCAATGCCCCCAGTTCTAGCAAATGGATCTAAAACCCAATTTAATTTAAAACTAGATGCGGTCAAAATTCTTTGAATCAATTGTTCTGGTTTATCACCTTCCATTTTAGTTGTAGACCCAATTTGAACATCCATTATATCACTCCATAGATTTGTTATACCGAGCTCTAGAGGACCGTTAGATTTTATATTATTTATTTCACTCGTTACAGCTTCTTGGTTAAACATAAATTCATCAGATTTTGTTGCAAACCAAATATCAGAAGTTCGATTAATCCAGGTCAATGGTGAAGTTTGATCTTTTGGCGAAGAATTACGCCAGGTTATTCTAGTTTGGATTTTAAAAAAACTATTTAATAATGACTGATACATCCCAGAATGTTTCCATCCACAAATTAAATATATTGCACCTGTTTGTTTTAGTATACGAGAACTTTCGCTCAGCCAATTTTTATTCCATTCAAAATATTTTTGGATAGTGATTGGTTTTTTACTGTTATTTATATCTTCTAAAGGTGATTCTGGAGGTTCAGTAATAATAATATCAATTGAGTCGTCAGGTATTTTTTTTATACCATCAATGGCTAGACCTAAAAATAAACCATCCCTCATTTCATTAGCTGTCATAGATAGATCTTGAATTTTATTAATTGCAGGCAAGTATTTATTCAGATCATCGATAGACAAACCATTATTTGATTCTATTGGATTTTTGAATAAAGGTTCTTTCTTATCTATTGACATAGCTAAAATTTAGGATAAGACAAAGCTACATAACAGTGTTTACATTAAAAGACTTAATTTTTTATTTTGATCTATGTTAACAAAGAAAAAGATTATTTTTATTTGTACAGGCAATGCTTGTAGATCACAAATCGCTCATGGTTTATTGGAAAACATGGCAAGAGATAAATTTGAAGTATTTAGCGCGGGTTCCCATCCTAGTCGAGTACATCCAATGAGTATAAAAATTATGGAAGAAATTGGTATTGATATTTCACATCACAGATCAGACTTCATTGATGATTATTTAAAAACTGGTATAGAAATAGTAATAACTGTATGTGACAATGCGAATGAAATCTGTCCTATCTTTCCTGGTGATGTTGAAAGACTCCATTGGAGTATAGATGATCCTTTTAAAGGATGGAGCTTTGATGAAGGTCAAATCCAATCATTCCGAGATACCAGAGAAGAAATAAAACAAAGAATAATTAACTTTCTTCAAAATAGATAAATTAATTTGAATCTGCAATTTTTAAAAGATATTGACCATATTGATTATTTTTCATTTTATTAGCTAATATTTCAAGCTGATTCTTGTCAATATAACCCATTCTAAAGGCAATTTCTTCTATACAAGAAATTTTCATGCCCTGTCGTTTTTCTAGAGTCTGTACAAATTGAGAGGCTTCAAGCAAAGAATCATGAGTTCCTGTGTCAAGCCAAGCATATCCTCTAGCCATTTTTTTTACTTTTAATCTTTTCTTATCTAAATAAAATTTATTTGTGTCAGTAATCTCTAGTTCACCTCTTTCTGATGGTTTTTGATTGTTTGCTACAGAAATAACATCATTTGGATAAAAATATAAGCCTGAAATAGCGTAATTACTTTTAGGTTTTTTAGGTTTTTCTTCAATTGAAAGAGCATTCCCATCATTATCAAATTCTACAACACCATATCTTTCTGGATCATTGACAAAATAACTGAAAACCACAGCATTATTGTTTGTGTTTACTTCTGATACTGTTTCTTGCAATTTTTTTCTAAGATTTCCTCCAAAAAAAACATTATCACCTAAGATTAAACATATATTGTCATTTTCTATAAAACTTTCTCCGATAAGAAATGATTGAGCTAGCCCATCAGGTGATGGTTGTATTTTATATGAAAGTTTTATACCTAGGTGCTGTCCATTGCCTAATAGTGATTGATATTTTGAAGTATCTTCAGGAGTTGAAATAATTAATATATTTTTGATTCCTGCTAGCATAAGTGTTGATAGTGGGTAATAAACCATTGGTTTATCATATATTGGCAGTAATTGTTTACTAGCCACTTTAGTAACTGGATAAAGTCTTGAGCCACTACCACCTGCTAGTATAATACCTTTCATGATTTCCTCAGATCTTTTTAATTAATTAAAATATAAATTAACAAATATGTTCCATTATTAATTGTTAATTAAAACTAATTAGATTTCCCTTGAGATACAATATTTGCTAACTTTTCTTGCAAATCACTTGAATTACCAAGATAATAATTTTTTGTAGGACTTAGCTTTTTATCCAATTCATATACAAGAGGAATTCCTGTTGGTATATTTAATTTTATTATATCTTCATCAGAAGTTTGATCTAAAATTTTTATTAACGCTCTTAGTGAATTTCCATGCGCAACTATTAAAATTTTTTTTCCTGAAATAATTTCTGGTAAAATAGTATCTTGCCATGAAGGCATGACTCTCTTAACAGTATCTTTTAAGCATTCGCCTCTTGGCATCTCGCTTTTTTGAAGGTTTTTATATTTTTTGTCAAATTGTGGATGACGATTATCTTCTAGTTCTAGTAAGGGTGGAGGAGTCTCGTAGCTCCTTCTCCATAAAAAAACCTGTTCATCTCCATATTTTTTAGCTGTTTCGGATTTATTCAAGCCTTGTAATGCTCCGTAGTGTCGTTCATTTAAGCGCCAATCATATTGAATAGGAATATCATGAATATCCATTCTTTTTAAGCATATTTTCATTGTTTGAATTGCGCGATTTAATAAAGAAGTAAAAACTAAATCAAATGAAAATAATTCTTTGCGAAGCAAGTCTCCAGCTTTTTTTGCTTCTTTTATCCCATCAGTGGTTAATTTAACATCAGTCCAGCCCGTAAAACGATTTTTTAAGTTCCATTGGCTTTGTCCATGACGTAGTAGAACTATTTTATAATTAATTATTAACTCTCTTTAATTATTATAATAGTTTTTTAATGAATATTATCATTTTTTAATTTTTTCCCACCAGTCTTCGTTTTCTATATACCATTCAATTGTTTTAGTTATACCTGAGTCAAATGTTTCTTTTGGATTCCACCCTAATTCATTTCTTATCTTCGAAGCATCGATTGCATATCTAAAGTCATGCCCTGGGCGGTCTTCAACATATGAAATTAAACTTTTATAAGATTTTCCATTTTTTCTTGGTTTTATTTTATCTAAAATTGAGCAAAGTTTCATTACTACATCAATATTTCTAATTTCGTTATTTCCGCCTATATTATAAGTTTCTCCTATTACACCTTTATTTAAAACTGTATGAATTGCCTCACAATGATCTTCAACGAAAAGCCAATCTCTTACATTATCTCCCTTTCCATATACAGGAAGTTCTTTTTCATTTAAACAGTTATCGATTATAACTGGAATTAATTTTTCAGGAAATTGAAAAGGACCATAATTATTTGAACAGTTTGTAATCAATGTTGGCAAACCATATGTATTATGCCAAGCTCTAACTAAATGGTCCGCACCTGCTTTAGATGCAGAATAAGGTGAGCTGGGATTCAAGGGGGTTTTTTCTGTGAAAAAATCTCCTTCATCAATAGATCCATATACTTCATCTGTGCTAATCTGTAAAAATTTAAACGATTTATTAGAATTTTCTCGCCAATAGTTTGTTGATGCAGTTAGAAGAACAGCAGTTCCAAGAACATTTGTTGAAATAAAGTCAAGTGGTTTGTCGATTGATCTATCCACATGTGATTCAGCAGCAAAATGTATGATAGCGTCAGGTTCAAATTTATCTATTGAATTAGTGATTAATTTATAATCACAAATATCTCCCTTAATAAATTTGTAGTTTGGATGACGGGAAACATCAGATACATTTTCTAATAAGCCAGCATATGTGAGCTTATCGATATTTAAGATTGTATTATTATAGGAAAATATTTGTTTTACAAGAAAGTTACTTCCTATAAATCCACAACCTCCGGTAACAAGTAATTTCATTAATTAATTCTTTTATATTTTATATTAAAAATTATGAAAAATATATCTGTTTTAATCGACAAATTATTATTAATAAAAATTTAATCATAATACAAAAATCTATGTAAATTTTAATACACGTAATATTTATATTTTATTATATATAAGTTTATAAATGTGTATATTTTATTAATTATTTGTTTAATTATATCATAAATATAGGGAATTTATGTATGTAATAGTATGTTAGAGCTTTGTTGGTGACATTAGTTGATGTGACTCACCTGGCGGAGCCGTTCGTACATATTAATTATATAATTATATCTGAAATTTTAAATGAGAACCTTTAATATGACAAAAAATAATTTTAAGCATAGTATCTATATTTTATTTTTTACTTTTTCGGGTTTAGCTTTTGGGCAGTCTTTGCAAGAACTTCAAAAACTAAAAGCTGAATACGAGAAATTTAAAGAAAATCAAAATCAAACTATTATTCCAGGAGCTAATTTAGACCAAATGGATCCTTCTATTAGTTCGCCTCGCACTGCAACGATAACTCCTTTAAATAACCAATTTACTCTAGTTGATACAGCAGATAATTTTCTCAGTCATTTTGGTTATGATTTTTTTGTTAGAAGAGACACCATTTCATTTTGGGAGAACCTTCCTATTCCTTCAGGATATTTATTAGGCCCCGGGGACGAAGTTATAATCTCAATATGGGGTGAAACAGAATTTCAACTTGATTATGTGATTTCCAGAGATGGCACGATTTATGATGAAAAAGTTGGTCGGCTGAATCTGACAGGCAAAACACTTGACGAGGCTAATGATTACTTAAAATTACAGTTTGGTCGAGTCTACTCAACTTTAAAAGGTAGGACTCCAACGACTTTTATAGATATTTCTATTGGAACACTCAGATTAATTAATGTAAATATTGTTGGAGAGGTAGCGTATCCAGGGGTATACCCTGTTCACCCATTTTCTAATATTATAACAGCACTTATTCAAGCTGGGGGGGTAGATACAACGGGTAGTCTAAGAAAAATTAAATTAAAACGTGCTAAAGAAAATGATATTTATTTTGATTTATATGATTATTTATTAAAAGGTAATATTCCAAATGATATTCAACTTCGGGATCAAGATATAATAGTTGTCCCAACAAGGAAATCAACTATTACCATTGATTCTTCAGTAGTTAGGCCTGGAATTTATGAGTCCATTGTTGGTGAATCAGTAAAAGAACTTATTGATTATGCTGGCGGACTAAAGCCAAGCGCTTCACCTGTAATTACATTAAAGAGGATTCAGCCTATTAAAAAAGACCCAACTTCTGAGCCAAATATTGAAAATTATTATATTAATTATCAAAATAGTGACTTAACTCGCATAGAAAACGGTGATAGCCTGATAGTTAGAAATATGTTTTATAGCTCAAAGCAGGTTGAAATAATTGGGCAAGTTAAAAGACCGGGTATCTATCCCTTTTATAAAGGAATGACTTTGAAGAATTTAATAAAGTTAGGTGGTGGTTTCGGTGACACTACTTTTGTTAAGTCAATTTATATGAAAAGCGCTGAAATAGTTAGACGTGATCCAAACAGTCCTTATGAACAGGTCATTAATATCAACTTGGAAAAGTTCATCGTTGGGAATGATGATTTAGAATTACAAAATTTAGACAGATTCGTCGTTCATGCAAATCGAAATTTTTTTGAAAAGAAAAATGTCCAAATTCTTGGTGAAGTTAATATTCCCGGCTCATATCCTTTAATACGTGAAAAAGAGACTTTAAGGTCATTAATTGATCGTGCAGGCGGTATGACAAAAAAAGCTCTTAAAGATGGTGTTTCTATATATCGAGATAAAAAATATGTTGAAAAAGGACTGTCAAAAGATCCAACTAGTCAAACTTATCAGCCATTTATGCAGGCCAATCCTAATATTATTCCGAACACTCCCTTAGAGCTTGATGATGGTGAAATTGAAGAAAAATGGATTAGGGTAGCTTGGGAAAATGAAAATGTTAGATTAATGCCAGGCGATAGCGTTATAATTAGAGAAGAAACAGGGACTATAAATATTTCTGGAGAAGTTTATAACCCAGGATTAATAGAATATCAAAAAGGAAAAAGTCTTCGTGAATATATTAATTTAGCTGGAGGAGTTACATTATCTGGTGATAAAAATGATGTGATTGTTATTTATGCAAATGGAGTTGTAATCCCCAAAAAATTCATGAGATCCCCTAAAGTATTAGACGGCTCTACTATAATTGTAAATCAGAAAGAACTTAAAGAGCCTTTTGACATAACTGGGTTTGCATCATCGCTACTATCAATAATTTCAACTACAGTAACTATTTTAGTTTTATCAAAACAACTTGAATCAGGATAAAATTGTTAAATGAAATTTAGTGACTTTGAACAATTAATGTCTGAAAAGGGTGTTTTTACATTAGCTGAAATTGCCCGCAAATTAAATACTACCCCACAAGCAGTATCTAATTGGAAAGCGCGCAATCAAGTGCCATTTCATATTGTTGCTAGAATTAAAGAAAAATCAATAGAAGCAGTAGGCACATCTCAATTAAATAGTCCTAGTTCACTGGCATTAATCCAACAAGAATCAATAAATTTTTCTCAAATTCTGTTAATTATCGCAGAGCAATTAAAATTAATTGCAATTATTTGTTTTATATCGGTTTTTATAACTTTTACTTATGTTAAGTTTATTAAGCAGCCTCTATATGTTAGCAAAGCTACAGTTTTGTTGCCGGAAGAGAATAATATGAATCTGGGAGGATTGGCGGGTTTAGCTTCACAGTTTGGTGTCCAAGTCCCATCTGGAATGCAAGCCGACTTATCTAGCCCAACATTATTCCCTGATTTGGTTAAAAGTAGAACTTTTGCAGAGAAAATTCTTGATAAAGAATTCTATGTTGCGAAGCATGATACCGTTAAATCTCTAATTGAGATATTGTCGGGAGGGAGTTACTCGAAAAAGGCGGATAAAAATATACTAATAGTAAATTCTATGGCTAGACTAAGTAAAATACTAAAATATGAAAAAAAGCTTACATCTCCATTTAGTATTTTAAGAGTAACCACCCCTGATGCATCATTTTCAAAGGCGCTTGCAGATACTGTCCTGATTGAATTGGAAGCATTAAACTTATTTTACAAAAGTAAAGCAGTTAATGAAAAAATAAACTTTATTGATAACAGAATAAAATCAGTAGATAACGATTTAAAATTATCAGAGCAACGTCTCAAAATATTCAATGAGCGAAATCGTCAGATTTCGTCGCCTTCATTGCAGTTAGAGCAAGATCGTTTATCACGAGGATTAGAAATACAAAAGGGAATTTACTTAACTCTGCAGCAGCAGCTTGAGCTAGCCAAGATAGAAGAAATTCGTCAGACATCAGTGATGCAAATATTAGATTATCCACAATTAGCAATTGATGCAGATAATATTAATACAAGAATGAATTTAATCTTGGCAGTGATTATAGGGGTTTCACTTGGTGTTGGGATGGCTTTTGCAAGAAACTATATTAATAATGATGATATCAGCGAAAGAAAACGAATTCGAAAAATTAAGTTGTTATTAAATGCAAAATTTAAAGATTTATTTAAAGATTATAGGGTCTCAGGAATAATAAGTGTTTTCTTTTTAATTGGTTTACCGATAATATTAAGTAATCAATCTATCGATCCAGATTATTTTGGGATGTATTCAAAAAGGATTATGTTTATTAATTCTATTTATGTTATTGTTTTTATTTTTTCATCTTGTCTTTATTTTTATTTGAAAACAAAGAATAAAAAACCAAAAAATTGATTTACTTACTATGAAAAATTTTAAGGAATACTCAAACATAAATTTAGCAATCATAGGCCTAGGTTATGTTGGTTTGCCACTTGCTATTGAATTTAGCAAAAAATTTCAAACTATTGGATTCGATATAAATGATAAAAGGATTGATGAATTAAATAAAGGTTTTGATAGAACATTGGAGGTAACCAAATCTAATTTAACCAATTCATCAATTAATTTTTCATCTAACAAAGATGATTTAAATAATTCTAATGTATATATTGTCACTGTGCCAACGCCAGTCGATAAATTTAATAATCCTGATATGTTGCCACTTGCTAAAGCCAGTGAAATGGTAGGAAAAGCATTATCTAAAAATGATATTATTATTTTCGAATCCACTGTTTATCCAGGGGCTACTGAAGAATTTTGTGTGCCAATATTGGAAAAGAATTCAAACTTAAAATATAATATAGATTTTTATTGTGGATATAGTCCAGAAAGAATTAACCCAGGTGATAACAATCATACGCTTACAAATATAATTAAAATTACTTCTGGCTCTAATGCTGAGATTGCCAATTTTGTTGATGAATTATATAAAAGTATAATTACAGTTGAGACTCATAAAGCGTCGTCAATTAGAGTTGCAGAGGCGGCAAAAATAATTGAGAATATTCAAAGGGATGTAAATATTGCTTTAGTTAATGAATTGTCAATGATTTTTGATAAATTAAACTTAGATACAGGTGAAATCTTAAATGCAGCTGGCACTAAATGGAATTTTTTAAAATTTTCTCCAGGTTTAGTGGGTGGACATTGCATAGGGGTTGATCCATATTATCTAACCCATAAGGCTAAAGAGATTGGCTATAATCCTGAAATGATTTTAGCAGGCAGAAGAATAAATGATGGAATGGGAGAATATATTGCAAATTCAACAATTAATGAGATGGTTAAGCATGGAATAAATCCAATTAATTCAAAAGTTGCGGTATTTGGCTTAACTTTTAAAGAAAATTGCCCTGATTTAAGAAATACAAAAGTAACAAGCATCATTGACCATCTAAAAAAATATAAATGTGATATTGTTATTACGGATGAATTTGCTGATAAGAAAGAAGCAAAAGAAGAATATGGTATTGATTTATTAGATTTACAAAAAATTAAGAATCTTGATGTAATTATTTTATCTGTTGCCCATGAGAATTATTTAAATATCAAAAAATCTGATTGGGAAAATTTCTTTAAAGGCAAAGGTGTCTTAATAGATGTTAAATCTATTTTTGAAAAGGATTTTTTTGTTAACTCTAAGATGCTTAAACATTGGAGATTATGATAGATAAACTTTTTAATTTATTTAATTATTTGGGGTTGCTTTGAGAGTTTTAATTACGGGTGTAGCAGGATTCATTGGTTATCATTTAGCTAAATCCTTTTTAAGCGAGGGGATTGAAGTATGTGGTATCGATAATATTAATAATTATTATGATATAAATTTAAAAAAAGATCGTTTAAAGAATTTATCATCATATAAAAACTTTCTCTTTAAAAAGATTGATATGATTAATAAAGAATTACTTTCTAATACTTTTATTGATTATAAACCAACAAAAGTTATCAATCTTGCTGCGCAAGCTGGCGTACGTTATAGTATTGAAAACCCGTATGCTTATTTAGAATCAAATTTAATTGGATTTTTGAATATTATTGAATTATGTCGCCATAACAATGTAAAAGGATTGATTTATGCATCAAGCTCATCAGTTTATGGTTCAAATAAAAAAATACCCTTTTCAGTTGAAGATAGAGTTAGCAAACCTATTGCACTATATGGAGCAACAAAGCGAGCAAATGAGTTAATTGCTCATTCCTATTCGCATCTATATGATTTGCATACTACTGGCTTGAGATATTTTACTGCTTATGGCCCCTGGGGAAGACCAGACATGGCAATGTTTATTTTTGCAAGAAAAATTTTAAAAAATGAACCTATACCGATTTTCAATCATGGTAAAATGAGAAGAGATTTTACATATATAGATGATATTATATCAGGAACCCGTAAAGCAGTAGAAAAAAATTATGAATGTGAAGTTTTTAATATAGGAAATAATAAAAGTGAAAAACTTATGGATATGATAGCGTTAATTGAAAAAGAGCTTGGACTTCAAGCAAAAAAAAGACTGTTACCAATTCAGCCTGGTGACATTCCTGAAAGTTTTGCAAATATTGAAAAATCAAAAAAAATGCTGGGATATAAACCTACCACAAATATAAATGAAGGAATTCAGCACTTTATTAGTTGGTATAAAGACTACTATAAAATATGATAGATTTTTTTATTAGTAAGGAGAAAATATGAAAGTATTAGTTACAGGGGGAAATGGCCTGATTGGGAAATCTGTTATAAATGAATTATTAAGTCAGAACATTTCAGTTAGATCAATGGATCTGTCAAAAAATAATTCAGAAAATATTGAAAACTTTGTTGGAAGTATTCTAGATGTAAATAATGTTAATGAAGCAGTTAGAGGGTGTGATGCTGTAATTCACCTTGCCGCTAAGTTAGGAGTGAAAAGAACCGAAACACATAGATTGGAAACTTTGAATTTAAATATTCAAGGTACTGTAAATATTTTAGAAGCAGCAGTGAAAAATAATATTGATAAAGTAATTTTTACATCCTCATCAGAGATCTATGGTGATCAATCAGTTGATTTTATATCTGAAACATGTCCAAGAAACCCTAAATCTATATATGGCGTTACAAAGTTGGCATCTGAGGAGTATATGGAAGCATATTATGGATATTATAATCTTAATTATTCAATATTGCGATATTTTAATGTTTATGGACCAGGGCAAGTTGCAGAATTTGTTTTGCCAAGGTTTATTAAAGCTGCTATGGATAATAAATCACCTATAATTTATGGAGATGGTAGCCAGGTAAGGAGTTTTTGTTATGTTGATGATATTGCTCGAGGAACAGCTTTGGCGCTTTTAAGTGATAAAGCAAACTTTGAGGTTTTCAATTTAGGAAACGACAAGGATAAGGTTACTATTTTAGAAGCAGCAAAAAAAGTGATTAAAGTTTCTGGTAAAGATTATTTGATTCCGGAGCTTATTTCATTTAAAGAGGCAGATAGAAGTACTGATAGAGATATTAGCAAAAGGGTTCCCGATATATCAAAAGCAAGGGAATTATTAGGTTACGAACCTATAGTATTTTTAGAAGAAGGAATTAAAAGAGTCATGGAAGATGGGGAAATACCACCAAGTTGGATAGATCCCATGGAGTATTAATAGAATCAAAAAAAACTATATGCAGCCTCTTGTTTCTATTATTATACGCACATTTAATAATGAAAAAACTATCTTAAAAACAATAAATAGTGCTTTACTTCAGTCATACAAAAATTTAGAAATATTAGTTATAAATGACGGGAGTACGGACAAAACTGATGAAATAATTAAATCTATTTCTGATAAAAGAATAAGTATAATTAACCAAGATAATTTAGGGCCTATTGATGCGGCCTATTCTGGAATTAATGCTTCTAAGGGAGAGTATCTTACATTTCTTGATGCAGATGATGAGCTTTCCCCAGATTTAGTTAAACTTTTGTGCATGCCATTGTTTGATAGTAATTATGGATTTTCATATTGTGATTATTTTGAAGTTAATAGAGAGAAAAAAACCAAGAAAAAAATTTCATTATCTAATTTTTTTAATATTTTGGCTTGTGGGGTAGTATTTAAAAGAGAATTAATTAATACCATAGATTTTTGGGATAAAAATTTTACTCTGCCTGAGTATGATTTTATAATTAGGGTATCAAAACACTTTGATGGTTTGCATGTTAGTGAGCCACTATATATTTATAATCGACATTCAAATTCAATGACAGCGAATAAAGATTTAGTTAAAAGAGCGAGGGGCGAGATTTTTGAGAAATATGGATATATTGATGGATTCAAAGATTACTAATTTTTTATAAAGATAGGGACTATTAATGATTTCATATGGTAAACAAACAATAGATAATTCAGATATAGAAGCGTTAATTAATATTTTAAACGGCGATTGGCTTTCGTCAGGACCTGCTGTAAGCAAATTTGAAGATGATTTAAATAATTATTTTGGCTCTAACTCTGCATGTGCTGTCTCTAGTGGTACCGCAGCATTACATTTAACTGGCATGGCATTAGGATGGGAAGAAAATGATATAGTTCTTACTTCTCCACTTACATTTTTGGCAACTGTAAATTCAATTATTTATTCTAATGCGACTCCTGATTTTATTGATATAGATCCTGCATCATTTACAATTGATTTAAATATTTTAGAAAAAAAAATCATTTCACTTAGAAAAGTTGGGAAGAATATCAAGGCTATAATAGGTATTGATTTTGCAGGTCATCCTTGTAATTGGGAGGGACTAAGATTTTTAGCTGACAAATATGAATTACAACTTGTAAATGATAATTGCCATGCGATGGGTGCCAAATATTGTTCAAAAAAAGAATATGCAGTTAGTTTTGCTGATGCTGTAACTCAGAGCTATCATCCTGTCAAGCATATTACAACAGGAGAAGGTGGTTGTATCCTTACAAATAATCAAGTTCTTGATGAAAAAGTAAGGAGATTGAGGAATCATGGTATGACCAAAGATAAGAATCAGTTAACAAAAAATGACGGGCAATGGTATTATGAAATGCCAGAACCAGGATTTAATTATAGAATAACAGATTTTCAATCAGCTTTAGGTTCTAGTCAGTTGAAAAAATTAGATGATTTTGTAAAAAGAAGAATAGAAATCGCAACACAATATAATGATTTATTTTCTCATCTTGAGCTTATTTCAACGCCTATAGTTGACAATAAAGTATCTCACGCATATCATCTTTATCCATTGTTAATAGATTTTCAAAAATTGAAAATAAATAAAAAAACATTATTTGATAAATTACTCAAGAATAAAATAAGTCTTCAGGTTCACTATATACCGGTTCATCTTCAACCATACTATCAAACTAATTTTGGGTTTAAATATGGAGATTTTCCAGTTGCTGAAGACTATTATTTTAGAGAAATATCATTACCGATTTATCCTAAGCTATTAGATGATGAAGTAAGCTTCGTAGCAAAAAAAATTATAGATATAATAAATATATGAATGTGGCCGTAATACCAGCTCGAGGTGGCAGCAAGCGAATTAAGCGAAAAAATATAAAAAATTTTTGCGGTCAACCAATGATTTATTGGCCAATTAAAAAAGCAGAAAAAAGTAATATTTTTGAAAAAATAATTATTTCAACAGATGATTCAGAAATAGCAAAAATATCTGAATCTTTTGGAGCTGAAGTCCTTTTTAAAAGACCAAAAGCTTTATCAGATGATAATACTGAAATTTCTGAAGTATTGTCACATGCTGTCACATGGATGACTGAAAATAAGTTGAATCCTAAAGCAGTATGCTGTATTTATCCAACTTCAGTATTTTTTTCAACTGAGGATTTATCCAAAGGATTTGATATGCTAAATACTGGTAAATGGGAATTCACTTTCTCGGTAACTGATTTTGATTATCCAATTTTTAGATCTTTTGAACACAGTTCTAAAAAAGGAATACAAATGTTTTTCCCTCAACATTACCATTCTCGATCTCAAGATTTACCCGTAGCCTTGCATGATGCTTCTCAATTTTATTGGGGGACAGCTAATGCTTGGATAAAAAAGTTAAAAATTTTTGAAAAACATTCTTTTCCTATAAAAATTCCAAGATGGAGAGTTCAGGATATTGATACACATGATGATTGGAAAAGAGCCGAATTTATTTTTAATTCGCTTAAGAGTAATTTGACAGCATAAAGCTTCTTGCAGTGATCTAATGGATACTCAGTTTTCATTAAGGAAAGTCTTAATTAAAGATGAAAAATTAATATTAAGTTGGGCTAACGACCCAGTTGTTAGAAAAGGTTCATTTAATCATTCTGTCATTACTGAAAATGAGCATCATAATTGGTTTATTAATAAGCTAGAGGATGAAAATGTTTTAATGTGGATTTTTGAGGTTAATCAGAAACCATCTGGCCTAGTACGATTTGAAAAAAGTTCTAAAGAGAAAGCTGTCATTAGTTATCAGATTGCTAAATCTTCAAGAGGTAAAAAACTTGCCTCTGTGATGTTAAAGCTATCAATAAAAGAATTAAAAAAGTTTTGGGGAGACATAAAAATATTAGCATTTACTCTACCAAAAAACTTAGCTTCAGTTAAATCCCTGGAAAAGGCTGGCTTCAAAATAATAAGTAAATTAAAAAATCAAATTTCTTTAGAATATAAAAATCAGGCTATATAATCCATGAAAATAAATAAAACAGCTATTGGTTTAGATCATAAGCCTTTTATTATAGCAGAAATGTCGGGTAATCATAATCAATCTTTAGAAAGAGCATTAAAAATTGTTGAAGCTGCCGCGAAAGCAGGGGCAGATGCTTTAAAATTACAAACATATACAGCCGACACAATAACCCTTGATATAAATAAAGCAGAATTTTTAATTACTGATCAAAAAAGTTTATGGAAAGGAAAAACACTTTATCAGCTTTATTCAGAAGCCTATACACCTTGGGAATGGCATAAGCCAATTATGGAATATGCGAACAAGCTTGGAATGATTTGCTTTAGCTCTCCTTTTGATAATACGGCTGTAGATTTTTTAGAAGATTTAAATGTGCCTGCTTACAAAATTGCATCTTTTGAAAACTCTCATATCCCATTATTAAAAAAAGTAGCTAGCACAGGAAAGCCGATGATTATTTCAACTGGCCTAGCATCTATATCACAATTAGATGAAACAATAAAAGTTATTAGGTCAAGCGGATGTAAAGACTTCATGCTGCTCAAATGTACAAGCACATATCCTTCTCCACCAAAAAACACTAATGTTATCACTATCCCACATATGCGCCAACTTTTTGACTGTGAAATAGGATTGTCAGATCATACGATGGGTATTGGTGCCGCATTAGCTGCTATTGCACATGGAGCGACTGCTATAGAAAAACATTTTACATTAAATAGAAATGATGGAGGTGTAGATTCTGCTTTTTCTCTAGAGCCCGATGAATTAAAAAAACTTGTGATTGAAAGTAAAAGATCATGGGAGTCAATTGGTATTGTTCATTATGGGCCAACGCAAGATGAAAAAAAGTCACTAGTCTTTCGTCGGTCATTATATATATCTTCAAACATACAAAAAGGAGATACTATTAATAAAAATAATTTAAAAGTTATTCGTCCAGGTTTAGGATTAGAACCAAAATATTATAGTATTGTAATGGGTAAAAAAGTTTCTAAAAATGTAAAAGCAGGAACCCCATTTTCTTGGGATTTAATAAAGTAATATTTAACTAAATTATTTATGCCAGAAATAAATGTATTAATTATTGGCGCTGGTTCAATTGGTAATCATTTAGCAAACGCAGCCAGACAAAAAAAATGGCTTGTTTCAATGTATGATAAGGACCTAGAGGCCTTAAGAAGAACAAAAAATCAAATTTATCCTGATAGATATAAAAAATGGGATGATTCTATTAAGCTATTAAATGAATTTCCATCAAAGAAAAATTATAATGTTGTTTTTATAGGGACTCCGCCGAATACCCATATAGAAATAGCAATTAAAATTATTGAAGATGTCAACCCACAGGTACTTATGATTGAAAAGCCTTTATCTCCTCCCTTTTTTGATCTTTCACCTTTCTTAGAAAAATGTAATATAAGCAATACCAAAGTACTCGTTGGTTTTAATCATAATTTAACTGAAAATACAAATTTTGCTGAAAATCTTATTGATGAAGGAGTTGTTGGTTATCCAATTTCATTACATGTTCGTTGGCTTGAGCATTGGGGTGGCATTTTTGGTGCTCACCCTTGGCTTTCTGGTCCAAAAGATAGTTACTTAGGTTATTATAAAAAAGGGGGCGGAGCTTGTGGAGAGCACTCGCATGCTATAAGCATTTGGCAACACTTCTCATCATATATGGGTTGCGGATTAATTGATGAAGTTTCTGCAACTATGGATTTATTTGAAAAAGATGGCTTAGAATATGACCAATCCTCAGTAATCAATGTTAGGTCTAGAGATGGTCTTTTCGGCACAATAATACAGGATGTGATTACTGAACCAGCTCAAAAAACTTTAAGAATTCAAGGCTCTAAAGGTTTTATAGAATGGTATGTAAACTTTGATCATAATAATGATGCTGTTAAATATGGTGATTTAAATGGAAAATTTAAATTAAAACTTTTTAAAAAATCACGGCCAGATGACTTTAAAGGTGAAATTAATCATATTGAAAAATTGCTTAAAGATTCATCAATAGATTCACCACTAAGTCTTGAAAGGGGAATTGAAACAATGAAGGTTATTGAGGCAGCTTTTAAGTCGCAATCTACTTTTACATCAACTAAAATAAATTAAAAGAATAGGAAAAATAAAATGGAAAAATATGACTTTAATGATTTATTCATCCTTGACCTTGCAAATAACCATCAGGGCGATCTAAAGCATGGGATAAATATTATCCGCACTTTAGGTGAAATTGTAAATGAGCTTCAAGTAAAAGCAGCTTTAAAATTTCAATTTAGACAACTTGATACATTTATACATCCAGATTTTAAAGAACGTGATGATGTCCCTCACATCCCAAGATTTTTTGATACAAAGCTAGAAGTTAAAGATTATGAAAAATTAATTCTTGAAGTTCGGAATCAAGGAATGATACCCATGTGCACGCCATTTGATGAGGAGTCTGTTGCCGTTATCCAAAAGCTTGATATAGAAATCATGAAAATTGCAAGTTGTAGCGCTATGGATACACCATTAATTGAAAGTGCTGCATCAGCAAAATTACCTACTGTAGTTTCAACTGGTGGAGCTACTATATCACAAATTGACCACATGGTTCAAATTTTAGAAAAAAATAAGCTTGATTATGCTATTCATCATTGTGTCTCAATATATCCCACTCCAAATGACAAATTAGAATTAAATCAAATTGGTTTACTAAAAAATAGATATAGTGGAGTTCCAATTGGTTGGTCAACCCATGAAGACCCAGACGATACCCTAATCGTTCAGCTTGCTGCAGCAAAAGGTGCAGTTCTTTTTGAAAGGCATGTTGGTATGGAAACTGATGTTCATAAATTAAATAAGTATTCATCTTCTCCACGGCAAGTAAAAAAGTGGATTAAATCTTATAAAGAAGTTAAAAATATATTAGGAACACCAAATCGATCACCTTCTACATCTGAAGAAAAAGAAGCATTGTTAACATTGATGAGGGGTGTGTATTCAAGGAAACAATTGAAAAAAGGTAGTGAAATTAAAAGAAATGATATTTTTTTTGCGATGCCACCAATGGAAAATGGTTTGATTTCTGGGAATTGGCGAGAGGGTATTATTGCAGATAAAGATTATAAAGTTAATCAACCATTAGATGCAAAACTTGCGAAATTTAATCTTTCAGATAAACAAAAAGTCAATGAAATTATGTTGCAGGTTCGAGGGATGCTAAATGATGCAAGAATTACAATAGGAGATAAAAGTAATATAGAAATTTCACATCACTATGGAATAGATAGATTTAGAGAATTTGGTGCTGTGATAATTGATGTAATTAATAGAAAATATTGTAAAAAACTTCTTGTCCAATTACCTCGTCAAAAACACCCATATCATTTTCATAAAAAAAAGGAAGAGACTTTTCAAATTTTGTATGGAGATTTGGAGGTTGAAAAAAATGGTGAGCCTTTTTACCTAAAAAAGGGAGATCTTTTTCTTGTTGAACCAAATAATTGGCATAAGTTTTCTACATTAGATGGTGTGATTTTTGAAGAAATTTCAACAACACATTATAATGATGATTCTTTCTATCAAGATGAAAAAATTGCAAGCTTGCCAAGAGATGAAAGAAAAACAAAAGTTGAAAACTGGGAGATGTAAATATTAAATATGACATTTATATTTTTGACTTTGATGGAACTTTAGTGCAATCAAATGAAATTAAAAAAAATGCTTATTTTACAGTGACTAGTAAAATTGAAAATTCTAGAAAAATTATAAATGAAATAATCAATCATCATCCAAACTTTACAAGAGAAGAAGTTTTCAAGTGTTTTATTTCAAAGATTCCAAATCCAGATAGCTTAAATTTTTCAGTTGATGATTTAGTTAATTCTTATTCAAGAATTTGTCAAAATGAAATTGCCTTAGCTAAAGAAATACCTTTAGCTGAAGAAACTTTAATTTACCTAAAAAAAAAATCGAAATCTTTATACATAAGTTCTGCAACACCTTTCAAACATCTTAAAAGACTTCTTCATTTAAGAGGTATTCTAAAATATTTTAATGGATTTTATGGACATCCAAAAACAAAACATGAACATATACAAGAAATTAAAAAGAAGGAGAAAATAGATTTAGATAAAATTATATATATAGGAGATTCAGAGATAGACCGATTTTCTGCTGCTCAAGCTGGTTGTGGTTTTATTGGAATAGGAAATGATAATTCTAGATTTAATAAAAATCCAAAAATTTTAATTAATAACTATAAATATTTTCTAAAACATATAAGCTCCTAGAAAAGTGTTTAAAAACAAAAGAATAATTGCAGTCGTACCTGCTCGTGGAGGCAGTAAGGGAATTAAGCTGAAAAACCTTAGGAAGATTAATGGTAAATCATTAGTTGAATTAGTTGGAGAAACCATTTCCCAATTAGATTTTATTGATTACGCAGTAGTCTCTACTGACCATAAAAAAATTGCTAAAGTTGCATCTGATTGCGGTTTAAGGGTACCATTTATGAGACCGAAAAAAATTTCTGGAGATTTGATTTCTGATATAGCTGTATTAACACATACAGTCCGTGAAGTAGAAAAACAAGAAAATGTAAAATTTGACATAATTGTAATGCTTCAGCCGACTAGCCCTTTTAGACGAGCTAAGGATGTGAAAGATACTATTTTTAAACTAATTGAAGGGGGCTATGATTCTGTAATAACAGTTAGTATAACAGATACAAAAGCACACCCTTTAAAGCAGTTAATAATTAAATCAGATAGGCTCAATTATTATGATAAAAATGGTAAAAATATAATTGCACGTCAGCAGCTTGGAAAACTTTATCATAGAAATGGAGTCGCATATGCAATGACTAGGAATTGTTTATTTGACCAAAAGACTTTAATTGGGAGTAACTCATCAGCAGTTATTATTGAGGACTATATGGTGAATATTGATACGGAAGAAGATCTGCAATATGCTCAATATTTATGTAATAAGGAAATTATAAAATGAGAAATGAAAAATATAATAAAAATATTGAAGAAATTTTCACATTCAAATACAACCCTAGGATTTATTTATATCATAACATCCTTAGAAAGCCCATAATATTGTTTAGATTAATTTGCTGTTATTTTCATAATATAAAAAAGGGTAAAAAACTTAATATTAAAATTAAAGACTTAACTGAATTCGAATCTGAATTCCAAAAAAAAGGATATTGTTTTGTTGAAAACTTTTTAGATGATGAATCATATTTACACTTGTTGAATTCTTGGCCCTCAAAAATATATTTTAAGCCTATGACCACAATTTTTAAATCATATGATATTGCTTTCAAATGGATAAGGCCGAATAAAACACCTAGGTTTCTAAATAGAAACAAAACTCTAAATTCTTTTTTTAAATATATTAAAACAGATGACTTTATTAAAAAAATAAATAAGTTAACAGGATATACAGAAAAACTCTCAGCATACTCATTTCTAATTTCTTGGGCTAAGCCTGGATCAGCTCTTATACCTCATATGGATGGTATTGCAGATAAGCCAGGTGGCGAATCCTTTTACAATATTATTTATTTTCTTGATGGTAAAGGTAAGCCAGAGGAATGTGGAGCAACTGCAATTTTTAAATCAAACAATTATGATGAGGCATTACTTAGGCCGAGCGGAGTAAAAAATTCCGCACTAATATACAAATCCGATAATACTTATCATGGTTTTGAACCAATGAAAAATAATACCTATAGGTACACAATTAATTTTCAAATTAATTCAAAAAAATATTAATAAATAAGAAAATAAATGAGAGAAAAAAATCATTTTAAAGGTTACTATAACTTATTAATAATTATTTTTTCTTTACTTGGAAAAAATAAAAAAAAGATTCCTTTTCTTATAGTATCATTTGTTTTTCTATCATTATTAGAGTTTGTAGGCTTAGGTTTAATTGGACCTTTTATTTCAATTCTAAGTGATCAACAAAATCCATTAATTCTAAATATAGATAAATTATTTATTTATATTGGTTTTAATCCCCAAAAATATGATATGTTGATTTTACTTTGCATTTTATTGATTGTGGTTTTTCTTATAAAAGGAATCTTATCTATTCTAATTAATAAATCGGTAATACGTTTTATCTACAAACAAATAAACAGTTTACGTATACAGTTAATCAAAAAGTATCAACTTATGAACTATAGTGATTATATAGAGCGGAATAGTTCAGAATATATTCAAGCAGTTCAAGTATATACACTTCAGTATATTGAGGCACTTAAAAAAATACTTTTTATTTTTAGTGATATTATTATGATAATAGGAATCATCTTTCTTTTATTAACAATAAATTTTAAAATTTTAATAAGTTTGGTATTATCACTTTTCATTTTTACGAAATTTTATGATTTAATATTTAGTAAAAAATTACAAATTGCTGGAGAAAAATCTAATTTTCATAATAATCTTATCATCAAATTATATAGTGAAGCAATGGAAGGACTTAAAGAGATTAGAGTATTAAGAAAAGAAAACTTCTTTCAGGATCAAATTTCAAATAATGGAATAAAGTATGCTAAAAACAAAATTTTTTCTGACGTTGTAAATATTCTTCCTAAAAGTATCTTAGAAGTAATTTATATAATTTTTATATGTTCAATAATAATTGTGATGCTTTTACTGAATTATGAAAAAAGTTCTTTGCTGCCATTAATTAGTATTTTTAGCATAGCCACGTTACGTTTAATTCCCTTGGCAAATAAAACAATAGGTAGCCTAACAAGATTAAAGTTTTTAAGTCATTCTATTGAACAATTATCTAATGAATTACAAATTGATTATAAATATAAATCAATAAACAAGGCTCCTAAAAACAGTAGTGATTTTGAAAAATTTGAATTGTCAAATATTGATTTTAAATATTCTGATATGGAGTCATTATTGTTTTCAAAATTAACCCTAAAGATTAAAAGAGGAGATGCAATTGCTATAATTGGGGATTCAGGAATAGGTAAAACCACTTTGATAGATTTGATTTTAGGATTATTGGAACCCTTAGCTGGCGAAATTAGCGTTAATGGTAAAAAATTAACAAAAAAGCTTAGTCATTGGTATTCTGCAACTTGTTATTTACCACAGCAGTCTTTTGTTATCGATGACACTTTAAGAAAAAATATAACTTTAACAAATGACAATTCTGAAGCTATTGATAAAAAAGTGATTAAAGCTTTAAAAAAGGCTAAGCTTGAAAATTTCTTTAAGGCTTTGCCAGAAGGTTTAGATTCAAAGATTGGTCAAAGAGGTATGAAAATATCAGGTGGTCAAAAACAGCGACTATCTTTAGCTAGAGCCTTCTATTTTAATAGAGAAGTTCTTATTTTAGACGAAGCAACAAACGCCTTAGATAAAAAAACTGAAAAAGATATTATATCTAGAATTAAGCATTTAAAAGGGGAAAAAACTTTATTAATTATTGCACATAATTTACAGTCTGTAAATTTTTGTGATAAAATTTACAGACTCGTTAATGGGAAATTAGAATTAACATAAAATTAATTATTTTAGGAATATTAAAATGAATACATATGATTTAAGCTTTGAGGTCATCGATAATATAAATAAATCAAATATTATAAAAATTAATGAAAATGAAAATAGCTTATGGATAGAAAACACTAGATGTCCTGCTTGTGATTCTGATGATTTACATCTACTAACATCTGTAGAAAACTCTTCCAAAGTTAAATTTTTGCAAAAAAGTTTTTGCAAAGAATGTTGTCATATTTTTTTTACTAGATTACCTGGCCAAGAATTTTTAATTGATTACTATAAAAAAGAGTTTTCAACAAAAAAAAAGACTCCAACAGTAACAAAAAATTATAATTATTCTGCCATATCTGATATAGTAGTAAATAAAATAAATAAAAACTCTAAAATATTAGATGTTGGTTGTGGCTATGGTTCTGCAATAAAACATTTTAATTCGATTGGATATAAAGATATAATTGGATTAGAACCTTCTAAGCTAAGATCTAAAATTGGTAAAGAATCAAATCTAAATATCATTAATATTCCAATTGATAAACTAAATAAAAATGAGCATGGATTATTTGATTTAATTTATTCATGGCATGCAATTGAGCATATATATGATTTATATACAGCATTAAGTAACATAAGAAATGTTTTAAAAACTGATGGTTATATATTTATTGCTGTTCCACATTTTAACGCGGAACATTATTTTGAAATAGCAAACTTTTTACCTCATGTTCATAATTTTAACACAATTAGCATGAAAGCAATTTTGCATAGAACTGGATTTGAGGTTGAATATATTGATGATTCATTAAGAGTGCTTGCTAAGAAAGTAGATAATCCGAAAGATTTTAATATCAAGTCTGAAGATAGAAAAAAAATAATTAATGATATTAGTTTAAAAGTTATACGTGATTTTGATTTATTACGAAGAATACCAAAAAATCACTCCCAATTAAGTTTTCATATATCTACTACTAGAGCGTCAAACCAAATTTTGGAACCAAGTTATGGGGCTTCACGAGTTTTAAAAAATAAATTTAATCTTAAAAATATGATTCTTATCATTTCAAAAAAACTAAAAGTTTTAAGAACAAAAAAAATAAAACGTATTCTTAAAGGTCTTTATGGGCAATATTTTATAGCGAATTTATCAATAAAAAATGCGACAAAATCCTTACCTTTATTAACTTATGTATATCCTAAAAAATCTATTAAAATTTTAATGAAATAACTTTTTTCCTTCTAATAATTAAAATACTAGTAAAAATTCATCCTTTGAAAACTTTTATAAAAAATAAATAAATATATTTCAATTGAGAATAAAATCAATTATTTCTAAATGTTACAATTTTTCAGGGATACATTTCCTATTACATAAAATTTGCAACCGACTTTTTGGTGGTTATATTTTAGCTTTTCACAATCTTCCAGCTTCGCTTTTCGAATCTCAAATTGACGCATTATTGCCTGATAAACCTGTTCATTTATCAGAAATAGTTAACAGAAAAATACAGGGGGAGTCAACCTCGGGATTATTTGCAATTACTGTTGATGATGGAGTCGGAGAAACTGTCAAAGAGTTATCAAAAGTTTGCATTAGAAGAGGATGGCCGATAACATTTTTTGTTCCAGTTGGTTATTTAGATAAAACTCATACAATGGCTTTTCAGCTTAAAGATAAAATAAAAAAATTTTTACCAATGCAAGATATCTCATTTAATAACAAAAAGTATAATTTGAAAAAAAAGACTGATAGAAAAAACTTGTTATCATCAATTAGTAAATCATTATATACAAAAAATGAAAAACATTATCTGCCATTTCTTAATGAATTAAAAAATATTATTTTAGATGAAGGCATAGCAAAAGAGAAAGATTTTAATCCTCCAGATCCAATTACCTGGAGTGAAATTAGTGAATTAAGTAATAATTCTTTAATTAGCTTTGGGAGTCATGGAGTTAGTCATATTGCTTTATCTGCATTGACTTCAAAAAAAATAAAAGAAGAAGCTTTAAAAAGTCAAAAAACTATATCTCAAAATACTAATAAACCTTGCGAGCATTTTTGTTATCCATTTGGCCAGAATGAAAGTATCGGAAATTTATCACCTAAAATTATTGGTGAAACTTATCTTTCAGCAGTCACAATGAATAGGGGAAGGCTTAATGGTAAAAATTTATTATCATTGCCAAGAATACCAATCCATGACATTGATACGATAAATGAAGCCCGCTTAAAAATAATTACAAGTTAATATTTCAATTTTAAGAGAAAATCATAATTCTAATTTAGATATTATTCTTCTTGGCTTCCCAGAAAGAGCAGGCATCGCACTATTAAGGAGCTTATGTAAATTAGGCAATAAACCAAAAATTACAATTATTACTGATGACAAAGATAATATTGCAAGATTATCTAATAATAAATCAACTATTCATTATCATAGTCCATTGGAAATTGATTTTAAAAAAGGGTCTGCTGAACTATTAAATCTTATTAATTGTAATAGAAAATTTTTAATCCCAACAAATGATAAATATTTGAAATGGTTAGAGCTTAATTTTAAGCATTTAGACTCAAAACATGTTTTACCGTACAATGATAAAATATCAATTCAAAATATAACAGATAAGTTTAAAATATTGAAAATTGCGAATGAAATAAATATAAAAATCCCTAAATCAATTTTAATAAAGAGTGAAGAAGAAATTTATAAATATAAAAAAAATATTTCTTTTCCATGTATAATTAAACCAATTTATTCTATATCAATAAAAAATAATCAGTTTTGTAAATTAAATGTCGAAAAAGCAAATTCGTTTAAAGAATTAGAAATGCTCATTTCATTAAAACTTCCTCAAAGCCACTTACTTATTCAAGAGTTTTTATCCGGTACGGGTCAAGCTGTAAACATTTTTTCATATAATGGTGATCTTACACACTATTTTGAATATCGTAGATTGCGTGAGCCAGGATTTGGTGGTCCTAGTTCCCATAGAGAAAGCTTGAAGCCCAACAAAAAGACTTTAAAAAAATGTAAAGCTTTAATAAAAGCTTTTAATTACACTGGTGTTGGCATGGTTGAGTTTAGAAAAAGTAATGGCAATTTGTATTTAATGGAATTTAATGCTCGATTTTGGGGTTCATTATCATTACCCATTTTTTGTGAAATGGATTTTCCTAAAATTTTATATAGTAAGTTTTTAAATAACACTGAATCAAATCTTAATGTGATCGATACAAACTATAGAGTAGGTTTAAAAGCTAGAAATTTAGTCTCAGATATACAATGGCATCAAAAAAAAGGTATATTTAAATGTATAAGATTATTTTTTGACATAATCTTTTTATTGCCATTTAGGATATTATTTAAAAAAGAGATATTAGATATTGAAAGTATATATGATCCTAAGCCCTCTTTAGAAATATATAAAAGAACTATTAAGTATTTTATAAAGAAATTTTATATTTTTTTTTATAATGCTTATTTTACAATATTAAAGATAAGATATAGAAATGAATGTAAAAATATCATCAGTGATATTAAGAATATACATTTTGTTTGTTTAGGGAATATTAATAGAAGTGTTTTTGCAGAACGTTATTTAAAGAAACAAATACATTCAATTAAAAGTAGTATCATCAATGATTATAATATTGAATCAAGTGGAACACACATTTTAACTAACAGACCTTCACCATATTTAGCTATAAGTGCAGCAAAAGAATTGAAAGTTTCCTTAAAAAATCATAAATCTAAAAGCATCTATAGACAAAATATTAAAGATAGTAAAAAAACTTTGTTTTTTGTTATGGATTCAAATCAGTATATAGATTTAAAAAAGATATTTTTTAAATGTAAAATATATCCGCTAGGTATTTTTTCATCGAAGAGTATAAATATACCTGATCCATATAAAAAAAATAATGAAGATTATAAAAAGAGTTTTTTAAAAATTGTTGATTCACTAAATAATTTTATCAGCTTTACCCAAACAAAATTCTAAATGAAATAATGATACATAATTTAGCATATAACCTTTTATGGATGACTCTACAAATTCCATTTATAAATAAAATAACCCTTTTTTTCTACATTCAATTCAGCCGTTATCAAAGAGAGAAAAACTTTTGGATACAAAAATCTCTTTGTAAATCAGTAATGATTTATGAACCTAGGTTTAGCAATATTTTATCTGAACTACATAAGCGCGATATTCATGTCGCTCTTTTACCTCGAGGAATTTTTGATTATTTATTTTCAAAATATTTAGCAGTTTATAAATCAAAATCATCATTTTTTCAAGAATTTGCATTGGAAAAATATTTTCCATACAAAAAAGAGCGACTTCATTTTTTTAACGCATGCAAGTTTGTTATTAAAATATTAGGAAAAACTTTTCCAACAAAAACAATTATTTTACCAAAATATAATGATGATTTTACTCTTGAATTAATAAAAGCTTTTGATTCATTAAGCTGGAAAACAATAGTTTATGATAGAGAAGGAACTGTTAATGAAAATAGATTAAGAAAAGTTCCACCTATAGTTGCAAAAATGGCTGTTAATTGTAACTACCTGATAACATATAATGATAGACATAAAATGTTTTTTGATAGAGTTTTTAAATTATCAGATTTAAAAAAACCCGTAATAAAGATAATTGGCAATCCAGCCTCAGATGAATGGTTTAATAGATTTGTTCCTAAAAACTCATTTGATAAGTTAATTTTAAAAAATAATATTATATCTTTTTTTGCTTTTGGTGAGTTTAGTTATGTTTATGACTCAGATTATTTAAAAGGGAAACGTGAGGTTTGGAAGTCACTTTTAACAGAAATACATAATGTTCTTTCTAATCACCTAGACTCTAACAAAGAAAAAAAAATATTATATAAAAGGGGGCCTAAAGGCAATAGAGATTATTGGCATGGAAGTTTGGATTTATTAACAAGATCCAATGCGGAATTAATGTTGAATACGGCTAATTCAAATCAAATTATTTTAAATAGCGATATTATTATAGCTTTCCAAACGACCGTTATTATTGATGCAATGCATACTGATAAAATAATTATTTATTGTGCATGGGGTGAAAACTACAATGAAATAAAACATGAAATGTTAGATTTTGAAAGTTATGCCGAAATGGGAGCGATACTTCATGCTAAATCAGCAAAAGATTTAAAAAACTATCTTGAAATAAATCCAAAAAATATAAAAATTAATTTTAAAGCTAGAAAAGAAATACGTGAATTGTTCACTAACAATCCTGATGGTAGTGTAGCAAGTAGATTTGTTAATTGGTTTGAAAAAGAGTGCTTAAAGTAGTTTGTGTTTATATGGCTTAAAAATGTTTTGGGTTTTTATAAAATGATTATTATTAAATAAAAAATTGGTTGCTGAAATAATAGGAAATTCAGTTTGAAAAATTTTCATATTTTATTTGTAGGATATTCAAATCACATATTTTTGGATATTACTAATCATGTTAAAAATCAATGTGGATATCGTACCTCATTTATTGTTAGATCAAAAAAAGAAATTAATAGACTTATATCAAAAGATATTCCTATTGAATCTATTTATTGTTTAAATGATGAAAAGGTCAACGAATTTTCTCATCAAGATTTAAAAAATTTACAAATTTTAGAGAAAGAAAATGTTTCAACAACACATAATATGATATTAGGTGAACCGCTTTTAAAAAATTTACCATATAATAAAGCTTTAAACTATGCATCTTATTTACACAAAAAATTTGATTCATATTATAATAAAATAAAACCTGATGTTATAATTGGCTCACATGATGGAATACATTCTGCTTTGGGATGTGCTATCGCGAGATCAAAAAAAATACCATGGTACGCCTTAACATTTTGTCCTCTTCCATCTGGATATGTAGCATTGAGGGAAGGATTGGTCCCTGATAAACTGGTAACACTTAGGAATCAAAATGCTAAAGACTTAGATGAAAGTGTTGAAAAAATCCTATCTGAGTTTGAATCAAACCAAATAAAACCTCCATTATATGTATCATCTCATAATTTAAATTTACTTTCAAAGCGATTACCAAATCATATTAAACAAGGAATCTTAGCTTTTAAAAAATCATATTTTGGAGGCCTAGATTATTTTAGTGATTTTAGATTCCAATATTTATTAAAACAATATTTTAGAAAAAGAAAAAACTTAATAACCTTTCCCAAAAAACTTTTTTTAAAAAATATTCCAGATAAACCATATATTTTTTTCGGTTTACATATGCAACCAGAATCAACAATTGATGTTTATGCGTCATTTTTTAGTAATCAAATATCAATTATTGAATCA
>CACHMU010000002.1 GCA_902581045.1 uncultured Fidelibacterota bacterium
ACTTTTTATGTCAGCCGGACAAAAATAATCGGTTAAACCTTTTGAATATTTTGACTCATAATCATATAGCCCTTTTTTTGGAATAATTTCAACTATTGGATAAGGTTTATTGCCAATTATAGTTACCGTAATCTCCCTGCCTTTAACAAAATCTTCTATTAAAACAATCCTCGTAAATTTCCGAGCTGAAGCAATAGCCACATTTAATTCTCTATCATTATTTACTACTGTTAAGCCTATCGTGCTCCCTTGATCATTTGGTTTTACTATTAATGGAAAATTAAATTTATGATTTTTTGGTATTTCTTCATCTTTATCTAATGAAATCCATTCTGGTGTCAAAATCTTTTTTTGTTTAACTAAGGATTTGCTTAACCTTTTGTCCATGCAAATGGCTGAAGCCTCATTGCTAGAACCAGTAAACCTTACTCCTATCGTTTGCAATAGGCCTTGAATAACACCATTCTCACCATCTCCACCATGTAATCCATTGAATACCAGATCTAAATTTTTTAAATCATTCATTAAACTATCAATACCATTAATTGGATCAATGCTAATTACATCATGTCCGAGTTCTTTACATGCAGAAATAATTGCACTTCCTGAATTTAAAGAGACCTCTCTTTCTTCAGAGTTTCCACCATTTAACACTCCAATTTTCATCTTATAATTTTTCCATAATTTCTGCTCCAACCATAATATTATCAGCAATTAGTTTTGGAGCTAATCCATTTAAATTATTTTTAGAAGTTTCCCCTTCTCCAGTTAACACAAGCATTGTATCCATATTCAAATTTAATCCGGCTTCAATATCAGATACAGCATCACCAATCATAATAGAATTGCTAATATCAATATCATGCTCTTTAGCAGCTAACTTAAACATGCCGGTTCCTGGCTTACGATTTTCAGATGCTTCATCAGGATGATCTGGGCAAAAATATATGCCAACAAGATTTAGATCATTTTCATAAAACTCATTTAAAATATAATTATTAATCTTACTAAGCTCATCTAATTCTATTTTACCTCTTGCTAAGCCAGATTGATTTGTAATAATACAAAACCTTGATGCGTAAACATTCATTCTTTTCAAGGCATCAATTGTAAAATCGTAAAATTTAAAATCATTTAAAGAACTAATATAGCCAGGGTCAGGATTCAATGTCCCATCACGGTCAAGAAAAATTGTATCATATTTTTTTATTATTTTTTTCATTTTCATTTATTCATTTTGTTATATCTTTAAGTCTAACAGAACTACTAATAAAAAAAAATGCACCTATTGAAATTAATGGAATAAAACCAACAAAATGTAATAATACTGCAAAGGACTGAGATGCTAGTCGATCAAATAAAAACATTTCAGTTAATACATAAATAGCTGCAGCGTGGTACGTTCCGATCGCTGATGGAGCTGCAGGTATAGCAATGGCTAAAGATGTAAATACTAGAACAATTCCAACGCCAATCCAATTTAAACCAATCCCTGTAGCTAAATTAACTGTCCATGTAATAAGATAGTATAGAAACCACATTGTAATTGTTGAAAAAATAATCTTCCATAAATCTTTTTTATCTGGCAATGAGGTTAATCCATCAATGATACTATTAACAATATTTGCCATATTTTTAAAAATAGGGAATTTTGTTAAATAATTGAAAAAATGAGATTGATTATTCTTTAATAAAAAAATACAAAATAATCCTGCAAGAGTAATTAAGACTGCAAATAACATAAATTGACTACTTTCGTAAGAGACAGGATATAGGAATATAAACAAAAACATTGTAGAAATTAGTCCAAGCATATCGATAAGTCGTTCTGTAAGAATTGTCCCAAATGCTGTAGTCGTTTGGATTGTAGATGCTTGCGATATTGAATAGGCTCTTAATAACTCACCTAATCTAAATGGAAAAACCGCATTCCCAAAATAGCCGGTCATGATAGATGAAAATAAATGGTTGATTTTTACTGATTCAATTGATTTAATCATTATTTGCCATCGGAATGCACGTATAATTACTGTTATAATTAATAAAATTGAACCGAAAAATAACCAAATTATATTAGCTGAAGATAGATTCACCCAAAGATCTTGAGTATTTACCTTACTAAATGAATAGTAAAGACCAATGCAACTAATTATTATACTAATTAATAACTTAAGCCACTTATTCACGAAGGTCTATAATTTCTACATTTTGTGGGTTAAAATTATCATAAAGAGCAAGTTCCCCAATCTTAAAATTGTTTACAGTAAGTATTACAGATTGATCATAGCCATAATTTATATTAATCTCTTTTGGCTGACCTGAATTATACATTATCATACTGCCGTCATATTCCATTGATTCAATACGAAAATCTAATTTAACATAATCTCCTACTAATGTAGTTTTACCTAAACTAAGTTCTTTAAAATCTCCTGTAAGCAAATCAAAAATTGTGATTTCTCCTTCAACCTTCTTATCAATAATGAGTTGATTATCGATTTTGTTCCATGTCTTAATAATGTCATCATTTATGAATACTGTTTCATTTTGCAATTCTAGTATATATTTATTTTTTCCCTTTATTTCAATAAAACCAGTATCAATTATGGTTGATTCGAACTGCTTCTGATGTATTACGACTGAAATTGATACACCATCTAGATGGTTAACTATATCAATAAATTTTTTGTACCAATTATTAGATTGAAAAGATAGTCCTGCTATTAACAGAATAACATATAACATTGCAAAGCTACTCTAAGGTTTCTAAATATGATTCATCCACTAGGACTTCCCTAGCCTTACTTCCAGTAAATGGGCCCACTATACCTACTTGTTCCATATCGTCAATTAGCCTTGCTGCTCTAGAGTATCCTACTTTTAAGCGCCTCTGAATAAGAGATATTGATCCCTGTTGATGCATAACAACTAATTTTATAGCTTCATTAAAAAGATCATCTGTGCCACTACTTTGGCTTTCATCAACAAGACCACCAGCCCCTAAAGTTTCTTTTGGGCTCGCAATAATAAGCTCATCTGCTTTTGATTGCTCAGAAATATGCTTCATCAGCCCTTCTATTTCTTTTAAATCCAAATAGGCATTGTGAAGACGAATAGGTTCTGAAGATCCATATCCTAAATATAGCAAATCGCCACGACCAATTAATTTTTCAGCTCCAGGAGAATCAATTATAGTTCTTGAATCAATTTTTGTTGCTACTTGAAATGCTATCCTAGATGGGAAGTTTGCTTTAATAACTCCAGTAATCACATCAACAGATGGTCTTTGCGTTGCTACGACTAAATGAATACCTACAGCTCTTGCCAATTGAGCTAATCGAGCGATCGGCGCTTCAACCTCTTTAGCATTAAGCATCATTAAATCGGCCAATTCATCAATTAATACTACAATAAAGGGCATTATATCCTCACCTTTATCTTCCATTTTTTTGTTATACTCAGAAATATTTCTAACTACGGCATCTGCAAGCACATCATATCTTCTACCCATTTCCTTTTCAACTGCACGTAGCGCAAGTACAGCATTCTCTGGTTTAGTTACAATTGGTTCATCAATATCTTCTATTTTTAATAAATGATAATCTTTCAAAGAACGATAAACGGCCATTTCCACTTTCTTTGGGTCAATAATAACAAACTTTACTTCATCGGGAGTTGCTTGATAAAGCATGCTTGCTAAAATAGTGTTCATACAAACTGACTTACCAGATCCAGTAGTTCCGGCAATCAATAAATGAGGCATTTGCGCCAAATCAAGAGTTGCAATTTCGCCTGTTGTATTTTTTCCTACAGCCAGAGTAAGCTTTGACTTCGACGATGCAAATTTTTCTGAATTAATTACTGACTTAAAATGCACCATATCTGGATTATGATTAGGAATTTCTATTCCGACAGAAGATTTTCCTGGAATTGGAGCAATTACACGTACTCTACTGGCTTCCATTACTCTAGCTAAATCATCAGAAAGTGCAACAAATTTGTTCACTCTAACACCTTCAGCAGGTTCGACTTCAAAAAGTGTAATAACAGGCCCTGGGCTTACATTCACAACTTTACCAACAACACCAAAAGTTTCAAGAGATTGTTGAAGAAAATTGGCGCGATCGACGAGCTCTTCCTTACTCATTCCACTTTGAATATTTACTGAAGGATTTTCCAATATATCAACAGGAGGTAATTGGTAAGCTTTTTTAGGAGCTTTTCTATCTTCAACTTGATCTAAATCAACTTCGGCTTCTTCAACTATCTCCCCAACTTCTATATCTGAGAGAGCACCCGTTTCATTTATATCATTTGTTTTTAAACTGGGTGATGATGTTTTAGAAGATTGATCCTCAATCTTTTCGTCATTATCTTGAATGTCTTTATCTAATGGTTTATTCTCACTATTTAAGTCCCCATTGTTTTCATTAGATCCATTTAATTCAACCTCATTCTTTTCCTCTAAAGAGCTAATTTCATTTGGTTTATCATTTTTTTCATTACTTTGTGAAATATCAAGACTTTCTTCTCTTGACCTATGTTCATCAATTTTTGAAATAAGATTTTGTGTGTGAAGTTTTTTTTCATTTTCAATAGATTTTTCCTTAGAAAGCAATTTCTTCTCTTCTTGCTTCTTTTTTACCTTAGCTAATAACTCTTTTATTGGTTCGTAAAAACTAAATCCAAAATATCCTCTTATTAAAATAAGCCATAATGCTAAAAGAAGAATTCCACTTCCAATTCTTCCAAGGAAATCAACAAACATCGTCCCTATTAACCCTCCAACCATTCCACTTATACTATAAAAGTTGAAAACACCAAAACTAATAGAAAAAAGAATCATAGCCCCGATTATATATCCAGATAATCGAGCTATAGGATCAAAATCTTTATGCGTAAAAAACCATATACCCCATATAATCCCAAGTAGAGGTAAAACGAAAGATATGTAACCAAACCCTACTTTAATAAAATAATAAGCAATCCATAAACCAAGTATACCTAAAGGGTTTTCTATATTTACATTTGGTGAGATGCCAGGATCTTCATTAGGATTATAACCTAATAGGCTAATCAATACCAATGAAGAAACCGTTACTAACAATATTCCTAATATTTCTAGCCTTCTTTGGTTCATAAAAGCTTTAGTTTTTTAAACTACCCTTCCTGAAAAAAGGAGAATCAACTATTTTACATTTTATTTTTTTCCCTCTTACTAACATATACAATTCAATACCTATCTTTGAGAAATCTTTTTGGACATATCCTAGACCAATTCCAACATTTAAAGTAGGAGATTGAGTCCCACTTGTAATTTTGCCAATCATAGTGTCATTATAAAAAAGCTCATAACCTTTTCTAGGAATTCCTCTGTCAACCATTTTAATGCATACTAAATCTCGACTTAATGAATTATTTATCTGTTCAAGAGCATCTTTACCAACAAAATTATTTTTTTTACTTAACTTAGTTATCCAACCTAATCCTGCTTCAATTGGATTTGTATTTTCATCGATATCATTACCATATAGTGCATATTTCATTTCTAATCTGAGAGTGTCTCGGCAACCAAGCCCAGCAGGATGAATCAGATCAGAACCTCCTGTTATAATTGCATCCCAAATTTTCACTATATTTTTATTATCTGCATATATTTCATAACCAAGTTCTCCGGTGTAACCCGTTCTGGAAATTGTACATGGGAAATTATCAAATTTTGCAATTTCGAATTGATAATACTTCAACTTATTAATTTCAACATCGATCAAATTATTAAGTATTTCTCGTGACTTAGGGCCTTGAAGTGCAATCAATCCTACTTTCTGGCTAATATCAATTATATCCACATCCTTTGGCTTGTGAGCCATAAGCCAATCAAAGTCTTTAGTGGCATTTGAACAATTTACTACAAGCATAAAATAATCAGGATACCTATAAACAAGTAGGTCATCAACTATACCTCCATCCTCAAAACACATTGCAGAATATTGTACCTGCCATGGTTCTAAATTGGTGATGTCATTAACAGTTATATATTCAAGAAATTCTTGTGATCCTTTTCCTGAAATGATGATTTCGCCCATGTGACTTACATCAAAGATACCTGCAGATTCGCGAACAGCAAAATGCTCTTTTGTAATGCTATCATATTGGATGGGCATCATATATCCAGCAAAATCAACTAATTTTGCATTTAATTCAATATGCTTTTCATAAAGAGGAGTTTTTTTCATCAGTCTTCAAAATAAGTTTTTAATTTTTTCAATCCTTCATCAATATCTTCAGCAGAAATACCTGAATATGCAAACCTAATAAAATAATCGACCTCATCTTCTTGAGGCCTACCAAAGTGTTCTCGCGTACAAAATGAAACATTCGCATTATGTAAGGCACCTAATTGAAGATCCTCAACTGATTTTAATCCTTTTTTCTTCATAATATCATTTACTTTAGGGAATAAATAAAAAGTAGATTGTGGCGTAGGAATATCAATTCCTTCAATAGAATTAAGTCCAGAGACAGCAACATCCCTTCGTTTTTTTAATCTACTTAGAATCTCCTCAGGTCCAGACGAATCACCGATAAGTGCCTCTACCATCGCTTCCTGTATAAAATGTGTGGTACAGGATTCTGCATTAACATTTAATTTTGCAATAATTTTAATAAGCTTTTCTGGCCCTATAGATCCTCCAACCCGCCAGCCGGTCATTGCATATTTTTTTGAGAATGTATATAAGATTACAGTTCTCTCTTTCATTCCTGGGATATCAACAATTGATTGTGAATTTCCTCCATATCTTATTTCATAGTATGCATCATCTGCTAACACCCAAAGATCATTAGAAATAGCGATTTCGGCTATTTGTTCCATTTCTGATCTTGAAGACTCTGCAGAAATAGGATTTTGGTAGTTGTTATATATAAGCGCAACTGTATTACTAGAGATTGAATCTTTTAATCGCTCAAGATCTATATCAAATCCACTGTCTGTTCTAATATATCTATACGGTATAGCCTGTCCACCTTGGTATTCAATTTGAGATTCATAAATAGGATATCCAGGATTAGGATAAAGGACTTCATCTCCAGGATTCATTATTGCTGAAATAAACTTTCCAATTGTTGGCTTGCCTCCAGGCTGAATTGCAACATTCTCTGGATTATAATCTATACCTCTACGGTAACCAACATCATTAGCCAATGCTTCCCTTAATGGTAAAATTCCTTCGGATGGACAATATCCCGTTTTACCATCTTGTATAGCTCTCATTGTAGCTTCAACAATATTTGGTGGTGTCTTCATATTCAAATCACCCAAATGAAAAGGATATACTTTATTACCCTTACTCGCCCAATCTTTAGCTTGGGCAGAAACGGCAAATGCTGTTTCAGTACCTAATTGTTTTATTTGTTTAGCATATTTCATAATATTTAAATCATTTTTGATAGTGCTTTCCGAATTAGATCTTCAAGACCACCTTTTAATTCTCCTAATTTATTTAACTCTGACAATGTGTTGTTTATTTGATTTGGTTTATAGCCCAAAGATTGTAAAGCATTTCGCACATCTTTAATTAAATTATTATTAATATCATCACCTGAAAAGCCAAGCTCATCCTTACTAGAAGTATTATCCGTAAATTTCTCACTCAATTCAACTATAATTCTCTTTGCAGTTTTTGCTCCAATGCCAGGAATAACTGTTAATGATTTTACATCGCCAGCAATAATTTGATTTTTAAATTTATTTGGATCTGTTCCTGATAATATATTCATTGCTGATCGAGGTCCAATCCCACTTACCATATTTAGATGAACAAAAAGGGATCTTTCAGATAGATCTTTGAATCCATAAAGATCTAAAATATCCTCTTTAACATGCAAATAAGTTAAAATTTCTATATTCTCACCATTTTTTGGAAGGCTCTCATATGTTACTATTGAAATATTTATTCGGAATCTAATTCCGTAAATATCTATAATAGCTTCCGTTGGATTCTTAGATATTAGCTTTCCTGATATTGAATCAATTAGACTCATAAATATTTTTTTTGATTTATATGACATAATGCAACTGCTAAAGCATCTGAAGCATCTAATGGTTTAGGTGGTTTATCCATATTTAAAATTTTCTGAACCATAAATTGAATTTGCTTTTTATCAGCACCTCCATTGCCTGCAACAGATTGCTTTACTTTCCGAGGAGCATATGAAGAGGATTGAATATCCATTGATGCTGCTGCCAAAAGCAAAACACCTCGTGCCTGTCCAAGTAAAAGAGCCGATTTTACATTGATACTATAAAAAGTATCTTCAATGGCCATTTGAAATGGATCAAATTTTTTTATCAAATCCTTCATGTTATCATTTAAATATTTTAATCTATTGGGAAGTGATTCTCGACTTGGTGGCTTAATAGTGCCATGCGCCACTAAGCGAATTTGATCGTTTTTTTGATCTAAAACTCCGAACCCAGTAATACTTAGGCCAGGATCTACACCAATTATTCTTTGTATACTTGACATAGAGATAAATAAAAATTCAATTATAATTGATCATCGTCAACTTCAAAGTTAGAATAGATATTTTGAATATCATCATGTTCTTGAAGATGTTCAATCAAATTAATTAGTTTTTTAACGTCATCACCTTCAACCTTTAATATGTTTTTTGGGACCATCTCTATTCCTGTAGAGGTCACAGTATAACCTTTATCCATTAACTGGTCAGAAAGTTCTACTGTGTTTGAAGGGTCAGTGGTAATTAAAAAAACATTATCTGAAAAAATAAAATCATTAGCCCCAATCTCAAGGACTTCTTCAAATACTTTATTTTCATCATGCCCATTTGCAACGATTGAAATTTGACCCAATTTTTCAAACATCCATGAAACAGATCCATTCTCTCCAAGATTTCCACCATACTTAGCCATCAAATGGCGTATTTCCGCAACTGTTCTATTTTTATTATCCGTCATTATATCCATTAGAATAGCAGCACCACCAGGGCCAAATCCTTCATAAGTCATCTCTTCATAGTTTGTACCTTCGAGCTCTCCAGCACCTTTTTGGATTGCACGCGCCATAGTGTCATTGGGCATATTAGCAGCTTTTGCAGTAGAGATAGCTTGCCGCAAACGGGGATTTGCTTCAGGGTCACTTCCACCATTTTTTGCAGAGACCATTAATTCTTTAATGATTTTGGTGAAAACTTTTCCCCTTTTTGCATCTTGGGCAGCTTTTTTATGTTTGATATTAGCCCATTTGCTGTGTCCAGCCATAAATTCCTTATGATAATGATAAGTTGAATTCAAAATTACGATGATAATTCAATCATTCCCAATGGACGGATTAATATAAATGCAAAAAAATAGTTTTCTATCATTGAATTCCAATTCAAACATGAAGTTATATATTTCTTTAGCTATAGCAATGTTTATTTGGGGAATTTCATGGCCAAGCGCAAAAGTTGTAGGCAAATATGCTGATGCAGAATTAATTATGATTTGGCGCTTCTTTTTCGGCGCAATAACTATGGTTCCTATAATGTACCTATTAAAATTAAAGTTAAGTTGGCCCAAAAAAGCATTCAAATATGTTCTTATTGCTTCATTTTGCTTAGTTGGATATAACTATTATTATTTGAAAGGAACTCAATTAGGGATGGCCGGGATAGGTGGTGTTATTGTTCCTACTTTAAGCCCATTAGTGACGATTATATTAGCTAGTATAACTTTTAAACAACAAATTCAGAGAAGAGAAATTTTAGGAATTATTTTTGGGATTCTGGGGGGAATTATTTTATTAAATATTTGGAATTTAAATTTAGACGATTTATCAAAATCTGGAAATCTATATTATATTAATGCAGCTATTATTTGGGCCGGCGCTACTATATGTACTCAAAAAGCGAAATCAGAATTGAATGCGGTAAATTTCAGTATATGGCTTTATATAATTGCAATAATTATAGTTCTACCTATCACGCCAATAAATTCACTTATGGATGTAATGAATTATGATTCGATTTTTTGGATGAACTTTATCGTTATATCATCACTGTCATTAGGTTTTGGAACAACGATTTTCTTTTTAGCTACAATGAAAATAGGCTCAAATAAAACATCGTCATTCATGTATCTAGTCCCAATCAGTGCATTGGCATTCTCAGTCATCTTTCTAGGCGAAGAGCTCGCTTTAACAACAATTTTGGGTGGAAGTTTAGCTATATTAGGAGTATACTTGGTTAATCAGAAATAGCAGAGTTTAATTTATCCAAAAAAAACTGCGGTGGGCGCTTAGGCTTACCTTCTTTACCTATAAAAGCATGAATAGTGTGACCTTCAGCTAGAAGCCTCTTATCTTTCTTCCTAAAAACTTTGTATATAATTTTTAATCTAGCAGGAGAAAAATTATTAATTTTTGTAGAAATGATAATTTGATCTTCAAAGCGAGCACCTTCTTTATATTCACATTTTGCTGAAACGACTGGAAGAAAAAATCCTTTTTTTTCAATTTCAGTAACAATCAAACCGATATTAGATAACAACTCGGTTCGAGCTTTTTCAAAGAATTCAAAATATCGAGAATAGTATACAACACCCATTTGATCAATATCTTTATAATAAACTTTGGTATGATAATCAAATTTCACCATCAAGATTTTGAAAAAATTCCCATTTTATCATATCTATCTATTCTTTTTTCTAGAAAATTATCAATTTTACTTTCTTGAATAAGCTTAATCTCGTTAAGGATAGCATTCTTTACTTTTTCGGCTATTTTTTCAAAATCTCTATGTGCACCTCCTAATGGTTCTTTGATAATTTGATCACAGATACCCATTTTTTTTAGATCCTCAGGCATTACTCTCATTGCATCAGCTGCATCAGGTGCTTTTGCAGCATCACGCCATAAAATAGATGCACAACCTTCAGGGCTAATTACTGAATACCAAGTATTCTCAAGCATTAGCATCTTATCACATACGCCAATACCCAATGCTCCACCACTCGCTCCTTCACCAATAACAATTGATATTATTGGCACTTCTAATTTTGACATTTCTAATAAATTTTTAGCTATTGCTTCACCTTGACCTCTTTCTTCGGCACCAAGGCCTGGGTATGCACCAGGAGTATCTAGAAAAGTAATTACTGGAAGCTCAAACTTTTCAGCTAATTTCATTAATCTTAATGCTTTGCGATATCCTTCTGGACGCATCATTCCAAAGTTCCGAAAAAGGTTTTCTTTCGTATTTTTACCTTTTTGCTGCCCAATAAAAACTACTTTTGTTTCTTTAATTCTTCCAATTCCACAAATTGCAGCTTTATCATCACCAAAATAGCGATCTCCATGTAATTCAATAAAATCATCTGATATATAATTAATATAATCTAAAGAAAGAGGCCTCTGAGGGTGGCGAGCCAACTGAACGCGATCCCATCGAGAAAGATTAGAAAAAATTTCTTTAATAGTTGTTTTTCTAGTTGCTTCTAAAGATAATAACTCTGAAGATTGTTTTTCTGATGACTTATCATTTTTTAATTCTAAAATTTTTAAGTCAATTTCTTGAATTGGCTTTTCAAAATCTAAGTAATAATCTGACATAACTGAATTTAGATATTATTATTTATTCCAACCAAAGATTCGCCAAATTCTCAATCTCCATACCATCCATATTGCTTCAAACATAATTTTTCTACTCATTTTTGATTGGCCAATAGTTCGATCTATAAAAATAATTGGGTGTTCAACCAATTTAAATCCTTTGATCCATGCTCTAAAATTCATTTCAATCTGAAAAGAATATCCGGATGATTTTACATTATCTAAATCAATAGACGCTAGGACCTTTCGCTTCCAAACTTTAAAACCACCAGTTGCATCTCTAAGGGGCATACCTGTAATAATTCTAGAATATAAGTTTGCACCATAACTTAATATTAATCTTCTAATTGGCCATTTTACTACACTAACACCATCTATATATCTACTGCCAATTGAAAGATCGTAATTTTTTAATAATTTTTTCATTTGCTCAATTTCTTTTGGATGATGTGACATATCTGCATCCATTTGAGCTATTGCTTCAAAGTCTCGCTCTAAAGCCCATTTAAACCCAAAGATATAAGCTTTACCCAACCCATTCTTTTTATCTCTTACTACCAGGTGTAGATTAGAATAAGTTTTTTTTAACTCTCTAACTATATCAGCCGTCCCATCTGGAGAGTTATCATCAATTATAAGCATATGATAGTTATGATCTCTAACAAATACTTCATGAATTATTGTTGAAATATTATCTTTTTCATTATAGGTAGGTGATATTATTAATGTCTTCATATTGATAATTGTTTACGAATTTCTTTAAGACAAGTTTCAACAGATTTAGGTTTAATTTCTAGTTCAGATTCAATTTTTTCTGTTAATAATCCACTTTTCATTGGGCGAGGTGCTTTTTGCCTTAAATCGGCAGTTGATATTGGTGAAATTAATGAGCCATCAAGTTCAAAAACTTGAGCTATTAACTGTGAAAATTCAAATCGATTTAAAATATCTTTATCTGCATAGTGAAATAAACCGTATACTTCATTCTCAATTAGCAATTGAATTATTTCTGAAAGAGAGTTTGTCCAAGTAGGATTGTTCCATTGATCATCAACCACATTAATTGACTTTTTATTAATAAGTGATTCAACAATCCATTTAAGGAAACTAGCTTTGGTATTTTTTGAAAAACTATATATAACATTCGATCGTAGGATAGTGAATTTAGAATGATTATTCATAAGCCAATTTTCAGCTTCAAGCTTAGTTTTACCATATATAGATATGGGATTGGTTTTATCATTTTCACTATAAGGGCCACTTTTACCATCAAAAACATAATCTGTAGAAATCTGAATAAAATGGCCCGTAAAATGTTTACATAAATTTTTTACACCATCAACATTAATTCTATAAGCATTCTCAATATCTACCTCGCACTGATCAACATCAGTCAATGCAGCTAGATTTACTATTGTATCAGGGGATTTTTTATCTAAAACTGTTTTTACAGATTTTTGCTCTATTACATCGAGTTTAATTCCACTATCTGATGGGTGAAGTCCACTTAATATTAATTCAAAATTATTTTTTAATAATTCTGAGCAAGATTTACCCAATTGTCCAAATGCACCTGTTATTAGTACGGATTTCATTATGATTAATCTATAGGAATAGTTTCAAAGGTATGTGCAATAATATCAACTTGACGTAAAAGTAAATATTTGTCCCTACCGGGGTGAAAAATCATTGAATGAATAAAAAATGATCTATCAGTTAATTCATCATAAAAGAGGTATGATATAAATGGTCCACCTTGTGCTTCTTCTATACTTTCCCACAAACCCGAGATTTTCCAAGCACCATAATCTTTAAAAGTAACTGGTTCAATTTTTAATAAAAAGTCTGAATACCTTATATTTTTAAAATATTTTAAAGGTAACTCCGTTACATAAGAATGAACTGAACTTGAGTCAGAAAAGACTAATCCATCTTCCCACTTTACAGCAAGCCATCTATAGGGAATATCACGTCCCATCCAAAAAAACTTCCCTTCTGAACTATCCCGTATGACTGTATAACCCCAGGGAATTTTAAGTGTCCAATTATATTTTTCAGATAAAGATTCTTCTAAATCTTTTTGCCGAGTTGACCCCTCAAAAAGATGAACACTTTGTCTCTTTATTAATAAATCATCATATTGTTTTTTTAACCAGGGACCTTGATCGATACTCTGCTCAATGATTTTATTTTTATTCGGACCATTTATTATTAGGTAATTTTGATCACGCGAAAAAATATTTTTTGAAAAAATAAGCTGATTATTACCTTCTATACTAGATATGTACTGATCATTGGTAAGAATTTTTTTAACTAGCCTTGTTCCAAAATTACTGGAATCTGTTCCTATTGCAGCTATAATAACATTAACATGTGATTTAATATCATTAAAATTCTCTGGGTCTACCCATATAGTTTTATAATATGGTTCTGGCTGAGGAGTATAAAGTGTATCATCAAATATGATAGATAATATTGATCTAATATCATCTCTATCGTCAAAAGATGATACTAATACCAATTCATTATCTGCACCCTCAGCCCGGGGCTTTGATAATTCACATCCATATAAAATAATTATTAAAACGGGCAAATATCTAATGATTAAATTTTTCATAATTAACTATCTTAAAATTAGCGTTTAAAAACTGGAATTCTACATAAAGAACAATAATAGTTTAATATATTTAATTTCAAAGGTTAGTCATAAATGAGATATGGATTTTCCCCATTGAAATATCACCAGGGAAACCTATACTAATATTATATGAAATTGATCCGTTATACTGTCGAATACCTACCCCATATGCTGAACTAATATTTGAAATAGGACTAAACGGAATATCTGTAAACAAAAATAGTTGCATTCGATCCAAAGAACCAGAAATCCATTCTATAGTTTGAATCATAACCCAATCTGATGCGAACTGATTGTCGTGATATCCTCTTAATAATTTAGAACCGCCAAATTTTATTTTTTTTGAAGCACTTAACTCACGATCATCAATCCAATTTCTTCCACCCCACATTGAAAAACGTAAAACACTACTATTTAATGTTTTATACTGATCTAATTGAAAATATGAATCTATTATTTGTGTTTTTCCAAAAATATCATTTTGATGACCAATATTTAAATTCCATACCCAATATTTACCTAAATAAGGTAACCAACGATTATTTCTTTTATCACCTTTTAATCCAATACCAATAGATGTAGAATTGAATTTATTATTTAAATAAAAGTTCCTACTACTTTCAGTTTTTCCACCAAATCTCCACTGGCCTAATGGACCAATAAAAGTCAATAATGCTGTTTTTGACTCTATATAATAGTTTTTTTCATAGAATTCTTGATCAAAACTTATAATTGAACCGAATGGCAAGTTAAATAATATTGGAAACTCAACAGTTAATCCAATCAAACGAGATTGTGAATCAGGCTGTCTCCAAAGTAAATCAACTATATTTCCCTTTTCTCTAAAATTTTCTAAATGCAAATCAAGTTCACCAGTAGTTATCCATTCTCCTTTATTATCTCTACTAGCACCCAATATTCCACCTATATGGCTTTTAAAAATTGGATTCACATTTAATATGGCTGCTATTCTTTCATTGTCATATTTTGCAAATGATATAGAAGATGCATTTTTTAAAAATGGGTAAGCCTCCTCAATAGAATTTAATTGGCCAAAAACTTGATTAGCATTTGAGAACCCTTTAATTGAATAAAATAGGCGGTTTAAGGTATTTTTTTCTATTTTATTGTTAGATATTAAGTAAATGGAATCTAGTTGTACACTATTAGATACATGTCTATATGTACCATTTTCAAAAAGGTAATAATCACCCCATTCGCCTTTTGTTTGAAGGTTATTATAAAGTTGAGATTCAATCTCTTGTGAATTAACAAAGGTAACAAAAAAAAACAATATATTTAACTTAGAAATGCGCACGAATTTCAGCCTGAATTTTAAAAAAATTGTTATATCGTTTATTATCCAAATAGAATATTGTTCCATTTAAAGATAATGATCGACTCAAAAGAATCGAAGCCGAGATGTTAGATTTTAAAGTCTGATTATCTGCAACTCCATTTAAAGCTTCAGGGGGCATATCTTTAAAGCCATTAGCCATATAATACTCAAGAGCACCTTCAATGCGTCCCTCTTTACCAATAAAATGTAGCCAACTAGTTTTCAAGCCATATGCATTAACATTTTTTGAATCAAGTTCTTTGTAAAATACACGGTCCTTATAGTAAATAAAACGAGATTCCCATTGAAAATATCCTATTCTATTTTCCTTTAAACCAATCTCAGATGTAAATCCTGATATATTACGTTCAACAATCCTATCCTCCTGTGATGAAACTTGAGAATTACGTAATTCAGCTAACAATATCAGATGTCTTGAATTATTTATCGATATTTGAGATTCACCGACTACAAGAGTATTGCCTCTTTTCTCCCACCCTCTTGTATCTAGGCCGCTAAAGTTTGTACGATTTTCATACCAAAAACGTAGGCGATTTGAATTTATTTTTTTTCTATGAATAATTTCATGCCGCTGAAAGTTTTGATATAATTGAACGTTATGAATTTCTAATTGCTTGGCACAGCCCTCTATGGGGCCATGAAAATCTAAACGATTAATAAACCGATAGAGATAATTCTTTAATTTTTTATTTTTTCTCTTTGAAAAATCAATCGTAAACCGAGCCAATCCATCCATTCGAAAACCTGATTCGTAATTCCCTGTAAATATTGTATGAGCAATATAATTTCCATTTTGATCTCTAATATATTCATTTAATGATTTATCATATCTATAATGGCCAAAACCAATACCTACTGAATCATATACAACAGTCCTTGATTCATGGAGTGAGTTCTGTGCGTTTAATACAAAATCTAGCTTATAAGGACTAGATCTTTTCTTATAATTGACTAAAGCTCTTAAAGAATTAAAACTATCTTTATTTTGACTTCGACTATCTTCTTGGATACGTTGACGAAAGATCCATTCCTGTTGCCACCCTGATGATTTGATATTTTTTATATCTAATTCAAAATATTTACCAGATTTTGTATGCTCCAAAATCTTTCTATCTTCTTTTGAAGCCATGAAATCACTTCTATTTCCCAAGCCTAAAGAATACAGCCAACTGTTCTTTGAAATATTCATTCCCATAAGAATATCGTCAAATCTATATCCTTGTTCTCTCGTTTCATGCGCATAATTAATAAAAGGATTAATTGAACCCTTCTGGAAAGAAATATGTGCATCTAATTCGCGAAAGTTGATTTCAGATATTACCTGGTTAAAACTTATTGATGCTGATTTAATATCCTCTCCTCTATATATAAAATTTAACATTTGACGATCTCTCTTATGATTATTTTGCATTAATTGAAATAATTTAATTTGAGAATCTATTCTATCTCCTACTTGAATTTGAGAGGTAAAAGAAGTCATAGCTTCATCAATATTCTCCTTTGGGTCTATTACATCCCAAGATTCATTGAAATTGACGTTCCTATCTCTACCTAAAGATCCAAATCCTTTTGAGTTTTTCCAAAACTCTAATTTATAACCCAAATTTACCTGCCCCAATTCAAATAGATCCTTATCTAGGCCTATCCTAAATGCATTCCCATTGGATAGCGTATCAGAATTATTAGATAATAAATTATTATTTTTTATTGAGAAAGCAGTCTCAGTAATAATCGACATCCCCTTTTTTAAATCTATGCTGGAATTAAATTGTAAAAGCTGATGCCCTTCAGGTGCTTTAATAGATCGACCAGGAGAAAATCTATCAATACTTTCTATATTATTCTGAATCCCAATATATTCATAGAATATCCGATCTTTTGTTGAAATCCTTCTAACATATAATCCATTAGGATCAGGACTAAATATGATAGTATATCTATCTTTTGATGGTACTGCAGTTGGTTTATAAATATATATATTATTAACTAATTCATAATCTCCTAATGAATCTGGACTAATACCTGACTGATAGATTATATCCTTTGATTTAAAGGATTTTTTCTGAAGTTTTGATAAGACTGAGCCATTTATATTATCTTTCTCATTTACATAAGTGAGATTATATTTAATATCTTTATTTAAGCTACCATTTATATCTGTTTCAAAATAATTTGATTTATATGTTGATTCACTATACTGGTATTCAATATCTATATCTGAATCAAAAAAAATTAAATTTTTTGGTGTAAATGTAAGTTCTCCGGAAGTGTAGTCAATTATATAGTCACGATCTTGGCCCCTTTCCAATTGCAATCCATTTAACCATACTAATTCTGAACCAGCTGAAATAATTACATTTCTCATTCCATCTTTTGATGTTAAAAAATATGGGCCTTGATGCCCATCCCTACCTTTCATTTCAATTCTATTATACTTACCCTTACTTTGGCCATATGTTGTCTTAATATCATAACTACTTCTATTTAAATTATTTGTGATACCAACAATATTTCTATTCCCAGTATTGTATCTTCCATTGTTATTAGATATTGTTATATCACCTGCGACTAACTCAACTGATGGATGTGAAACTTTTAAATATATTTTATCTAATTCCTCTAAAGAAGCAGTTGTCCCATCAGGCTGGATAGGTATTGATTCATCTGTAACTATCCCTGCTATACTAGTCTTTTCATTTAATTTTCCTGCGATTTGAAATCGCAAACCACCATTTAACATCCCGGGTCCCTGGCTACTAAGTTCCAATCCTCTAAAAAATGTACCTGATGCATTTATCGGATAAAATTGTGTTTTTGAATAGTTATATTTTTTTTTAACTATTTTATCAGTTGAATCTTCCTCAATAACAATTAGTGTATCTAGATCTGGTAGATCATTAAGTATAGGTCCAATCTGCCTTTTAAAAGCACTTTGAGTTGAATCTTGTCCAAACAATAAAGAAAAAGCCAGGTAAAAGAAAAATACTTTATTGTGAATTGATAATTTCAAAAATAATCAATTCTGATTCAGTTAATAGGTAAAGAGAATCTTTATAGGAAATGGCATCTAAGATTCTTTGTTCATCTAATATCAATCTAATTGGTTTTTTATCAATGAATTGAGCTATACCATCTCTATTTATTATCAACCAAGAATTATTAAAATTTATAGCCCTAATAGGATTGTTGATATCTATTGAAAATCTACGAACTAATCTTCCAGAACGTGAAAAAAAGTAAAGTTCTCGTATGCAATCAAATAATAAAATGAAATTATCATTCTTATCAAACTTAAAATCAACAATACAATCTTCATTTAATCCTGACCTGCTAAGATCCAAGTACATATTAAATTGACCAGATAAAGATCTGGTTTTATAAATATTATTGGTCTCAAATGAATAAAAGTAAAAATTTTGTCTAGAATCAATAGTGAAAAATTTTGGCAATACAAAATCATTTCCTGACAGAGAAAAGGATTGAATATAGTTTAATTGATTATCATATCGTTTGATTTTATTGTCCGTTCTATCTAAAAGATAGATATCTAATTGATTAGATAATATATCAACTGGATCAAACATACCTGAAGCATCAGTACCATAGCCACCTTGAAATTTAACAGAATCTGAAGACCATAAGCCTAATCTCCTACTATCAATATCTAGAAAAATTAAGCCATCAACTGTATGTGCAAAACGATCTGGATTAAAGTTAGAACTAGATATATTTTGTTTAAGAGTTACCCTGTCTACTTCTATTATAGTTTGGAGTTTAACTAAACTAATAAATAAAAAATAGATTAGAAAGTATTTATGATTCAGATTTAGAATCCACAGGTTGTTTAACAGGATGCATTAAAAACCAAGCACCTATTGTAATCATCAAAATAGATATTACTTGTGCACCAGAAAGACCAATAAAATATTTTTCATTTACTCTTAAAAACTCAACTATAAAACGTTCAGTGCCAGCTAAAATCAGATATGTAAAAAACAAACTACCAACTATTGTGACGGAAGTTCTTTTTTGATATAAATAGTAAAAAATTAAACCTCCAATAATAGTCTCATAAATTGGAGTAGGATGAACTGATAGGACACCAGGCTCAAAATTATCTAAGTTAACCCAAGGATAATAAGTTTGAAAAATGCTATAGGTTGATGGAGGTAATCCATTTGGGAATTCTATACCCCACGGCAAATGAGTAGGAAGACCATAGTCGTCGCCCACTAGCAAACATCCAATCCTTCCAATCGCGTAACCAAGAATTAACAACGGCGCAACAATATCTGCAAAAGTAATCCATGATAGATTGTTTTTATTGATTACAAAAGTAACACCAAGAGTACCACCCATTAAGCCACCAAGAAAAACTAATCCAGCACCTGAAAAAATCATACCTGTTGGGTCAGCTATGACTCGATCAAAGTTTTCAATAAGATAATATATTTTTGACCCAAGTATACCACCTACAGCAGCTGCAAAAACAATATCACCAGATAAATTTGAATCATAACCCAATCTTTTTAAATCTTTATTTAGAAAATAATAACAAGAGTAGAATGCCATCATTAACATGAAGCCATATGAATTAATGACTGGGTTAAACTCAAATCCAAAAATATTTATATTTCCAAAATCATAGATAACTGGATACATTTATAATTTTCCTCCACAATTAGAACAAAATTTATCTTTTAAATTTACTGGACTACCACATTGTGTACAAAATTTCCCCTTTTTTTGTTTGGACACTTTTAAGGGAATTGCTTTTTCATCTTTTGATTGATGCGAATACATCCAACCTACAACAACAGCTACTACACTTAATACTAATAAAGGCTGCCAAGAAGGTAATTTATGCCGTAAAGGCGGTACAATAGAAGAGCTTGATGTAGATTCAGTTGGTGGTAAAGGACTTTGACCATTGTCAGATAATATAGTTTGTAACTTATTAATAGAAATATCTCCAGATGGATTACTATAATTAAATGAGATTGTCTTATTTGTATTTGCTTTATAATTGTTTAAATGAATTCTTTTAAAGTTAATTCCATGTTGATCTTTAAATGATTCTATATCTTTTTCAGGAAAAATAAAGTCTTCTGCTATTAATGGCTCCTGTAAAATTATATGTGCATCATCAATGGAATGATTTAACTCAAATATAAAAGATCCAGATCGTTTATCATTATTCTTAATCAAATCATAAAAAATAAATAGTCTAAATTTTTTGTCTAAAATATCAATGTTAATAAATGACCTATCATTTTCTTTTTTAATTGACAAGATTTTTACATCAGGTTCGTTAGGATTATCACCACTAACAAAGAAAATACTATCAGCATTAACTGGAACAGTCATTTTGAGATTTAATGGCAAATCTGATTCTTTAATTTCAGCTTCAAGCTCAGCCATTATACCTTCAAAATAATATTCAGGATAAATAATTACATTAAAAGAATCGAATGGTTTGCTTTGTCCATTTAAAACATTAAAAATTAATATTATTAATAAATATCGTTTCATTTATATTTATCTCTCATAAATAGAGTAAGAAAATTTACTTAAAATCTTAATTAATAATTAGGCTGAAGTAGTGAATTTTGTCAAAACAAAAAGATCATATATTGTATGTGTGTATGCGGCAACACCAAAACCACGAAAAACATAAACACTTCCTAAAAATATTCCAGCTAATAAACGAATAAAAAATAAATTTATTTGTGGAGTGTCTCCATACGGACCCATAAAATGAAACATTGAAAAAAGGATAGCAGATAAAACGATGGCTCCAGTTTTCTTAGAAAACTCATTCCACTGAAAAACGAAACCTATAACAGAAGTTAATCCAGTGATTAAAATTACGCGAAAAACAAATTCTTCATAAATACCAGCCCCAATAGCTAAAACTACTCTTTGAATTAAAACTCCATCTTTATTTAACATTAAAAGGTTTGGCATCCAAATCATCAAAATAGTTAGCATAATTGCCCAGCCAATACTTTCAAAAAACATCGTTAATAAATATTCACCTTTAATTGATGATGTCTTAAGTGATTTTTTTTGTCTCAAAAATGCTATAATAAATCCAAAAAGAAAGGTTCCACTAAATCCATAAGCTCCATAAATGCCAAATACTTCCATAACCTGCCTCATCAAAACATCTGCACCATTCCTAAGCAGGGGTAAATCACTAGCAGAAATAGTAAATACACCTAATTCATATATAAGGAATAATGGCATTGTAAAAATAAAACTATATAAAGGTGTATGCGTCTCCTTCCAGTAATTTGAAGATACCATATATTATTCAGAATCAATTTGAAGAACAGCTAAAAGTGCCTCTTGGGGGATTTCTACTTTTCCAATTGATTTCATCCTTTTCTTGCCTTCTTTTTGTTTTTCCCATAGCTTTCGTTTTCTAGTAATATCTCCGCCATAGCATTTTGCAGTTACATTCTTTTTAATTGCTTTCACAGTAGATCTAGAAATTACTTTATTGCCCAAAGCAGCTTGTATTGGCACATCAAACATTTGTCTAGGTATTAATTCTTTTAATTTTGAACATAAAGCCACTCCCCTATGGTACGCATCATCAGAATGAGTAATAATTGATAATGCATCAACTGGGTCGTTATTTATCAATATATCTAGTTTTTTTAAATCTCCAGCGATATAATCATTTAAATGATAATCAAGAGAAGCATATCCCTTAGTTGTTGATTTCAATTTATCATAAAAATCAAAAATAATTTCTCCAAGTGGCAAATCATAATATATCTGTGCCTTATCAGATGTAAGATAATTGGTATTCTTATATATACCTCTCTTATTCTGACATAGTGTCATAATACCTCCAATAAATTCTTTAGGGGTTATGATTTCTGCAGATACATGGGGCTCTAAAATAGTCTGAATATTTCCAGAAGGCGGCATTTTTGCTGGCGTATCAACATCAAGAATTTCACCATTCTTCAGTTCAACTTTATATTTTACATTTGGTGTCGTAGTGACTAAAGCAAGAGCGAACTCCCTTTCTAGTCTTTCTTGAATAATTTCCATATGGAGAAGGCCTAGAAAACCACATCTAAAACCAAAGCCTAAGGCTTCACTAGTTTCAGGATCAAATAATAAAGAAGCATCATTTAATTTTAATTTTTCAAGTGCCATTCTTAATTGATCATAATCATCTGCATCCGAAGGATATAATCCTGAAAAAACCATAGGTTTAATCTCCTTAAAACCAGGTAAAGCCTCAGATGCAACATTATCCGTAGTTGTTATTGTATCTCCAGGTAATATATGAGATACATCACGAATACTTCCTAGTAAATATCCAACATCACCAGCTCTAAGTTCTTTAGTTGGGACTTGTTTTAGAACAAAATGACCAACCTCGGATATATCATATTTATGATTATGAGCAAAAAATTGGGCAGTACTTCCTGGCTTAATTACTCCGTCAAAAACTCTAACATATGGAATAGCTCCTTTATAATTATCATGAAGTGAGTCAAATACCATAGCACGTGCTGGTTTATCAGATCTATCCTTTGGAGGTGGAATCTTTTCTATAATTGTATTCAATATCTCTTGAATACCTAATCCACTTTTGGCACTTGCACTAATAATTTCATCTTCATTACAACCAATTAATTCTATTAGTTGCCCTTTTACTTCATCAATACGAGCACTCTTTAAATCAACTTTATTAATAACAGGAATAATTGTTAAGTCATTATCTATAGCTAAATATAAATTGCTAACAGTTTGTGCCTCTACTCCCTGCGCTGCGTCTACCAGCAATAAAACGCCTTCACAAGCAGCTAAAGATCTTGAGACTTCATATGTAAAATCAACATGACCTGGAGTATCAATTAGATTAAAAATATATTTCTTTTTATCAATATGATTATAAGTCATTTGAATAGGATGACTTTTAATTGTAATCCCCCGTTCACGCTCAAGGTCCATACTGTCTAGGACCTGAGCTTTCATGTCTTTTTTTGCTAAGGTATTAGTTTCTTCAAGCAGACGATCAGCTAATGTTGATTTGCCATGATCAATATGAGCTATAATACAAAAATTTCGTATATGAGATGTGCTCATTTATTATAATTAATTTTATCTTTATATAATGAATTATTTAAATTAAAAATGAGTATAAAAAATATGGTCACCAATAAAATTTTAATCTATGCCTCTCCATCGAATTTAACTGATACTAATTTAGAAACGCCTTTCTGTTCCATTGTAACTCCATATAAATAATCTGCTATTTCCATTGTAAGTTTGTTATGAGTGACTACGATGAATTGTGTATCATCAGAGAATTTATTTAATACTTTTTTAAATTTTTGAATATTCACATCGTCAAGTGGAGCATCAACTTCATCTAATATACAATATGGACTTGGTTTATATTGATATATGGCAAACAGTAGCGCTATAGCAGTTAGGGATTTTTCGCCAGCAGAAAGCATTCTTAAACTTTGATTTTTTTTACCGGGAGGTTGAGCAAGTATTGTGATATCTGATTCAAGTGGGTCAGGGTCACCAACCAATGTTAAGGATGCTGTTCCACCTTCAAAAAATAATTCAAAAAGTTTAGAAAAATTAATTTTGATCTTATCGAAAGTATCTTGAAATTTCTCGCGAGCAACTTTATCAATTTTTTGGATAGTTTCTCTCAAATTATCTTCAGAAGAAATAAGATCAATACGTTGTTCAATAAGAATTTCAAGACGAGATTCTTGCTCTTCAAATTCATCTTGAACTGCCATGTTTATTGGTCCAATGCTTTCAATTCCTCTTTGGATTTTTTCAATTCTTAACTCCAAATCATCAACCTCTTCATCAACGATTAAATCCTTTGGTATTTCAGATTGATACCGCTCTTGAATTCGCTCAACAATCATTTTGATTTTTTGTTCTAATTCTACAATCTTTAGCTCATTTGTTTTCATTTCCTCAATTAATGATTCACGTCTTTCTTGTTCATTTCTAATCTTTAATTGAATCTCTTGAATTAATTCGTATGTGCTATTTACCGTTTCTTTTTTTAGTTCCATTAACGAACGATCTTTTACTATTTGGGCTGAAATATTTTTTAATTCTTTTTCACCATCTTGAATTTCAATTTTCAATTGTGCTCTATGTTTATTTTGATTACTGAAATCAATCTCAATTTGTTTTTCACGTTCTTTTAATTCATGAATTGTTTCTTTTGCTACTTGGCTCTGAAGATTAATGGTGTCACGTTGATTTTCTAAGTTTAATAAATCAATTCTTAACTTTTGAACAGTCTGCTGAAAATCATCTCTTTCAGATTGAATATTTAATAATAGTTTGGAAGCATTATCTATATCTTTCTTTAATTTTTCAACCTTAGATATAGATTTATCTAATTGAGGCTTCAATTTTTTGACAGAATTCTTAAGGTTTTTCAATTCATCATTTGTTTGAGCCAAATCTTTCTTCATATTAATTAATGACTCAGTCGATTGAGATTGAATATAGTGATTTTTGACAAGACCAGATTCAACTTCACTAAGTTTTGTCCTAATTTTATCTAAATTATTTTCAAACTTTTTTAGAGCATCAGTATTACTATCAATATTTATTTTTTTTGAATCAAATTTTTTCTCTAAAATATTAATTTTATTAGAGACAGATTTTATTTCTTTTTTTAAAGATTCAATTTTCTTTTTACGACCTAAAATATTTCCATCAACTGAATTAATACAAACCTTCAAAAGAAAATTTCCTCCAGAAAAGGAGCCACTTAAATCAACGATATTCCATCCAGGAAGATCATATAAATTCATTGCCTGTTCGAGGTCTTCTACTATTAAAAGATTTCCTGCAAGGAGCTTGGCTATTGAATTATATTTTTCGCTAACACCACTTAATTGATCTCCAGTGCCTAGAATTCCTTTCCCCTTAGGAACAGTTTTTTTCTCATCAATTAATTTACTTATTTCTTTAAGAGGTAAGATGGAAAATGAGCCTACCTTAGAAAGCTTAGCTGAAGACGCAATCTTTAATGCCGATTTCCTATCTTTTGCAATTATACAGTTAACCCAATCTCCCAAAGCACTTTCAAAAGCCAATTTATATTTTTGATCTACCTGGAAAAGCTCTCCTACAGTTCCTATAGTTTCAGGAAAACTATCAGGTGAGTCAAGAATATTACGAACACCTTCAGGATAACCTTCTTTTTTCTCTACCAATTCATTGTAGAAGGAAAGTTGTCTTTGCAAAAATTCTAGCTTCCCTTTATTTTTATGAAGATTCAAAGAAACTTGACTTAGTTCTTCTTCATCATCATTTAATGTTTTTTGAAGAGATGATAGCTTCAAATTATCTTTTTGAATCACATTATTTAAATCAGTCTTTTCCCGATCCAATTTTTTTTGCTCTTTTGATTGTGCTTTCTGATCCAATTCAGTCTGCATAACCTTATCATTTAATTGATTTGATAAGTTGTTTTTTTCATCAATTAAAGATAGCGTTTTATCCAATAAAGATTTATTATCAGACATTTCTCGTTCAGCATCCCACCGCATATTTTGAATTGAGTTCAATGATTTTTGCGCATCTTCATATTTCTTTTGAACTTTATCAAAATCTTCTTTTTTTAACTTATATCTTTTTAACTGTTTATCTAATTCTGGTGTTAAAGCAAGAACATTGTCATCATAAGTTTTAATTTCATCACCTAACAATATTTTTTTATCTGCATTTGCTAAGGATTCCTTATTTAACCGCTGAATATTTTCATCAGCTGATCTATCTTTTTCTATACATACAATTACATTATTTTGAATTGATTCACGTTTTCCTTCTAATAAATTAAGAGAGTTTTGATATTCATTTAATTCAGATTGTTGTTCCGAATAAAGCTTATTTAATTTGCTTAACTCCTTATCATGCGCTGAAGTATCTGTGGCAGCCTCATCTTTTAAATGTCTATAATTGATTACTTGTTTTTGAAGTGGTGAAATTTCATTCTCAAATTCATGGATTTTAATAAAAGCTAATGACAATTCTTTTTCTTTTAACTCCATAGAAAGTTTTTCATGCCTTTTAAAACGTTTCAATTGAAGATTTAAGCCATTAACCTTTTGCTCCACTTCTTGAATCACATCGCTAATTCTCTCTAAATCCTGCTGAACTGCATCAAATTTTCGCAATGCAGAGCGTCGTCTCTGTTTATATTTATTTATACCAGCAGCTTCTTCAAACATCCGCTTCCTGTCATCAGCAGTTTCAGATAAAATTTGCTCAATCATTTTTAGTTCTATCACTGAATAAGCATCTGATCCCATACCTGTATCTACAAATAAATCATGGATATCCTTAAGGCGACAAGGAGTTCGATTAATATAATATTCAGATTCTCCATCTCTAAAAACTCTGCGACCAATCTCGATATCATTATATTCTAAAGGGAGCTTTCCTTGATTATTGTGAACTGTTAAGAAAGCCTCGCAAACTGAAAGTGGCTTAAGTCCGTCAGCTCCATTAAAAATCACATCACCCATTTTGCCTGACCTTAAAACTGAGTATTTTTGTTCGCCTAGTACCCAGCGGATTGCATCTACAATATTCGTTTTACCACATCCATTAGGGCCAACTATTACTGTGACTCCTTCGCCAAATTTCAGCTTTTCTTTTTTGGCAAAGGATTTGAATCCATGAAGGTTAAGTTCTGAGATATACATTTACGAGGTTAAATTGTTTGAATAATCTAATAATGTTTGAGCCTGAAACTATAAAGATAAATCATCAAAATTGCGGCAAATTAATTATTCTGCAATTCAACCTGGTGGCCAATCCATTTTACGACCACCAATTAGATGCATATGAATATGAAATACTGTTTGACCTCCATCATCATTTGTATTAATAACTGTTCTATATCCAGATAAATTAATTTTTTCAGATTTTGCAATTTTTTTAGCAGAAAGAAGCATCTCACCAGCTAAAAACCTATCTTCTTCTGATAATTCATTTAATGAACTAATATGCTTTTTAGGAATAATTAAAATATGAGTTGGTGATACTGGCGATATATCTCTGAAAGCAATTAATAATTCATTTTCAAAAACCTTATCACAAGGAATTTCACCAGCTACGATTTTACAAAAAAGACAATCACTCATATTGATTTTCCATAATTTGATTTGCATTCACAATTGAAGCAATCGCTGCAGATTCACTTCTAAGCCTTCTTGAGCTGAGTTTTACAAATTTAATTTTTGTTTTTTTTAACTGAATTAGTTCATTTTCAGAAAAATCTCCTTCAGGGCCAACAATTATATTGATTGAATTCATTTTTTTCTCAATTGTTTTTATCATTGAATTATTTGAATTAATATGACATAAAATTGAAAATTCATCAGAATGATTAGCTAACCAATTGTGAAGATTAGTGAGCTCGTACAGCTTTGGAAAAAAACTACGACCGGATTGTTTAGCAGCAGAAATAATAATTTTTTCCGCTCTAGAATAATTTAATTTAGTTTTAATACAACGATCTAATAAAAGTGGTTGAATTGATTTTACTCCTAGCTCTGTTGCCTTTTCTAACAATAAATCCATTCGCTTTCCTTTAATCAATCCTATAATGAGATTAATATCAAACTTAGATTCACCATAATTATTAAATGAATTAACGATATTACCTTCTACACAATTATTATTGATTGAAGAAATCAATCCTTTATATGCTACACCTAAGCCATCTAAAAGCCAAATTTCATCTCCAATATTAGAGCGTAAAGATTTTATTAAATGCTTAGATTCTGATTTTGAAAGCGAAAAACGGTTTTGATTTATAGTTTCTGGATCAACTTTAAAAAAATTTTCTTCCATTATTTTTGGCGACTACTACCAAAAGTAAATGTTACATTTATTGTTGTCCCATCATAGCTTCGACGCCCATCAATTGATCTGCCTAAAGGTAAAAATTCATATCCAATAGATGGGGAGATAATTGCACCACTCATTTGTAAAAAAGCCACACCAATAACAATTTGGCCACCATAAGAAGTATAGCTAGGTGCCCCATCCCACCTGTCTTTAAATCGTCTGGCATCTCCATCTCCATCAATCGCGAAATTTGGCCCCAATTTAAACTCAATAAAAGGTGAAAAATTGTTAGCGATCTTCCCCTCAAATGGTAAGTATCTAATTTTAGCATATATAGGAAACATAATTAAAGCTTTGTCTCCTACGTTAAATGAATTGCCGGTATAAGGGTTATAAACTGGGAGCTCCTCTTCATTTTTTATATCGATAAATCTTAATTCAAAACCATAAAACATATTATCATCTAATCGCCAGTCTCCTGCGAAGTGAAAACCTGATCCCCACGTTCCTGTTCCAAAGCCAAGCCCGCGTTTGAACTGAGAAAAAAGTGGTGAGCATACGTTTATTAAAAATATAATCGTGATTATTTTTTTCATTCTAAAATATAGTCCTTTTTTCTAATACTATCTATTTCTTGCCAAGTTTGTTCTGTAGACACTAATCTTTCAACAATTTTATCATTCAGAACAGATGCCTCAAAAATTTCATCTACATCAGAAAGTTTAAAATTAGTATACCATACACCTAATGGATAAATAACAATAGCTGGTCCCATTTCACAAACATCAAGGCAACCACTTTTATTTGCACGCACTTTTCCCTTCAATGCGTGTTTGTTAATTAATTCTACAAAGCGCATTCTAATTTCTTTGCCACCTACGCTACTACAGTCACCTTTAGTACTGCAATCAGATCTTTCATTTATACAAATAAAAATATGTTTATTATATTTCAAAATATGCTCTAGAAGATTACGAATTATTATTGGAAAAAAATATTTTATCCAAACTATATTTACCTGGACCTAATAGAAAGATAGCTAAAAAAATAGAAAAATAAAGCCACGCCTTCTCAGGGCTACCGGTTGTAGTGATATGTTTTAATGCAGCTATGAGCATGGTAAACAAAGCCAAAAAAGATGCTGGCCTAGTAAATAAACCTATTAAAATTAATATGGCACATATAGATTCAGAAAAGGCTGCAAAAAAACCAAAAAATGGATTTGCAAAATCTAAAAATCCACCAAAATATTTTGTAAAGGCATCTCCAAGATTTTCCCACTTAGAAGGATTAGTGATTTTACTCCAGCCATGATCTACAATAAAATAATATGCTGGGAGTATTCTTAATGCAAGTAATCCTAAATCATTTGAATTAGGATTTTTCTCAAGAAAACTAATTATATTTTTCATGATTCATTTTCCTTCTCTATATCTTCATAATCAGCATCAGTAATATCAAGATTCTTATACTCTTCTTTTTCTTTTTTCCTATTAATACCAAAATTTGATAGAAATTTGGTATCTTTAAATAAGTAATAAGCCAAATAACCGATTGCAAAGTATACTATTATCTTAATCAAAAGACTATAGACCAGAAATAGGATTAAAAAATTTGGTACCAGCAACAGGCTTTCTAATATAATTAATCATCTCTTCAAGATCTTCATTATTATTTACAAAATCAATGTTATTTGTATTTATTATGACTAATGGTGTATCCTGATATCGAAAGAAATATTCATTATATACTTGGTTAAGTGCATCAAGATAGTCTTCAGAAAGATTTTTTTCAAATTCTCTACCTCTTCTAGAAATATTTTTCATCAAAGTATCAGTATCAGCCTGCAAAAAAATAACTAAATCAGGATGTATAACATTTTTTTCCATCATATTTGCTACCGTATCATAAAGAGACATTTCTTTTTCACTAAGATTTAAAGAAGCAAATAGTCGATCTTTGACAAACATATAATCCGTAATAACCAGGTTTTGGAACATATCAATTTGCCTAAGGTCTTGCTGCTGTTGATATCTTTGGAGTAAAAACCATAATTGTGTTTGGAAAGCGTGTCTTTCAGGATCATCATAAAAATCAGATAAAAACGGATTTCCTTCAAAGCTCTCTAGGACTAACTTGGCTCCCAGTTTTTCAGATAACAAATTGGCAAGGCTTGTTTTACCTACACCAATTGTACCTTCTATTGCGACATAATACAAATTTCTCATGCTGTTTTTTCCAATTTATAATCCATTACATTTGAAGTATCAGGGCAAATTTTTAATAAGTCCGAAACAGTACGTCCAAAATCTTGTACCATGAAGTCCGGAGCAATTTCATTCCAAGGAACAAGGACAAACTTACGAGTAATTAAATCAGGATGTGGAATCTTTAAATGATCTAAATCAATTGATTTTGTTGCATAAGCCAAAATGTCTAAATCAATTACTCTCGGATCATTTTTTTTATGATTGCTTGATCGACCCAGCATTAATTCAACACCCTGGCAAACCTGGAGCATAATCTCAGGATCTAAACTAGTTTTTAATTCAACAACGGTATTCAAAAATTTGGGCTGTTGAAGATTGTACAATGGATCTGTTTCATATATTGAAGCTGTACGCATAACTTTAATATCATCACGTACATCAAGCGCTGCAATTGCTGAAAAAATATTTGTCTCTCTATCTCCAATATTTGAACCAATTCCAAGATAAATTAATTCAGACATAATCTTCTTTTTTTCGCTCTAATTCAACTTCAACAGTATCTAAAACCCCTTTAACTGGCGCATGAGGTTTACGGACACGAACTAAAAGAGAATTAATTGGGAAATTATCCAATACATCCACAGCTATAGAATTTGCCAATGCTTCAATAAGATAAAACTTATCTTTTTTAATACATGAATCTACAATTTTATAAATTTTTTCGTAATCAACAGTATCGTTTAAATCATCTGAATCACATGATTTTTTTAAAGAAAGCTCCATTTCTAAATCAACTTCAAAGCGACCTCCAAGATGTTTTTCAGATTCACTTACTCCATGAAACCCATAAAACTGCATATTTTTTAAACGAATTATATCCATATGAAAAAGAATTTAATTGGTGAAATCTCCTTTAGTCAAGATGATGGGAAAATTGCTTTTTATTTTTTTGAATTTAAAGAAATTATAAAACCATTGTAATTATTATCAGGAAGTTCAGTTGGAAGCTTATAATCAAAGTTTGTCAAAATAGAATATATTGAAGGATCACCATTTTTAACTTTCTCCAAAGTATTTAATTTCCATTCATGCTTGATTTCTTCAAATCTTCCTGGATATGCTTGTGCTCCTAAAATACTCGTTAGCGACCAATAAGTGTATTCAGTAATCATACAACTATAATCACAGGTTTTATCATCATAAGAGTACCATGCACCTGTTGGATATTTTGAAGGAACAGTTATAAAATAACCGCCTCTTGCATTATCCATAGCTTTCGCAACTTCCGATCCTTTACTTTCTCCAAATATTTTTGGATATACTTTTGCATATCCCTCATGTGTTATCAAATGGAGTACTTCTTCTAATGAAGCATCAAAACGAAAATTATTAGTATTTTTATTAAAAGAAGGTATTGTTTCATCATCCCAAAGACCTTGAATATGCCCATGATCAGGTATTTTATAATTAGAAGTTTCTGCTTCTAATTCAGTTTCAAACATAATTAACGTAGCATTTACGGATGTTAACTTATCAACTACAGCCTGATTATCAACTTTTCCATCTTCATTGTTATCTAAATACTGAGCCATAATTTTTGCTGCATGAATTATTTTCTCATCTTTCACTTTTTCGGAAGCTAAAATAGTTATTCCAAAAATATTTATTTTCTTTGGAAAATCTTTTAAATCATCTGAGCTTTGTTTTTCTTTACATCCTGATACACTAAAGAAAAATAATAGCAATAAAAAAAGTGATTTAGATAAATATTTTTTAAACAAAATTGACATAATATAGATTGAATAAATAAATAATTATACAAAAGTAAATTTTCAAATTTTTTTATCCTAAACAAAGTTGAAAAACTTTATAATTCAAAAAAAAACCCACTATTATATAAAATAGCGGGTTTTCTTATAAGCTAATAAAAAAGCTAACGTATGATTACATCATTCCGCCCATACCGCCCATTCCTGGATCCATTGGAGGCATTGGAGGTGCTTCCTTTTCAGGAATTTCAGTAACAGCTGCTTCCGTAGTCAATACCATACCTGCAATTGAGGTAGCATTTTGAACAGCAACACGTGCTACTTTAGTTGGGTCAATAATACCTGCTTTAAACATACTAACATATTCACCTGTTCTCGCATCATAACCATAATCTCCCTTACCATCTCTTACTGCTTGGGCAACAATTGATGGTTCAACTCCAGCATTATCGCAAATTTGTCTTAAAGGCGCTTCCAAGGCTCTTCGCATTATATCAACTCCAACTGCTTCTTCATCATCAACCTTGACTTTATCTAAGGCAGATACTGAACGAAGTAAGGCAACTCCTCCACCAGGAATAATACCTTCCTCTACCGCTGCTCTCGTTGCATGCAATGCATCTTCGACTCGAGCTTTCTTTTCTTTCATTTCTACCTCAGTAGCTGCACCAACATTAATCACAGCAACTCCACCAGATAATTTTGCTAATCTTTCCTGTAGTTTTTCTTTATCATAATCAGAAGATGTTTTTTCAATCTGAACCTTTATTTCATTAATCCGCGCTTTAATACTATCTTTAGAGCCACTTCCACCAACAATGGTTGAATTATCTTTATCTGAGACCACACGCTTACATGTACCAAGATATTCTAAAGTAGCATTTTCTAATTTATAGCCTGCATCTTCAGAAATCACTGTAGCACCTGTTAAAACTGCAATGTCCTCTAGCATAGCTTTCCTACGATCACCAAAACCTGGTGCCTTCACAGCTAATACTTTAAATGTGCCACGAAGTTTATTTACAACAAGCGTTGCTAAGGCTTCACCTTCAACATCTTCAGCTATAATCATTACAGGTTTTCCTGTTTGAACAACTTTTTCTAATAAAGGGAGTAAATCTTTCATATTAGAGATTTTTTTATCATATATCAAAAGATATGGATCTTCTAATTCTGCTTCCATATTATCAGAATTGGTAACAAAATAGGGTGATAGATATCCTCTGTCGAATTGCATCCCTTCAACGGTTTCTAAAAATGTTTCAGCTGTTTTTGATTCTTCAACTGTAATAACCCCATCTTTTCCTACCTTATCCATAGCTTCAGAGATTTTTTCTCCAATTTCACGGTCATTATTAGCAGAGATAGAGCCAACATTAGCAATCTGTTCAGCATCTGGAAGATCTTTACTCTGTGACTGAAGCGCATCAACTACAGCATTAGCTGCCGAATCAATACCACGTTTTATTGACATTGGGTTAGCACCTGCTGTAACATTTTTTAAACCTTCAGATACTAAAGCCTGTGCTAAAACTGTTGCAGTGGTTGTACCATCTCCAGCAACATCTGATGTCTTAGAAGCCACTTCTTTAACCATCTGCGCCCCCACATCTTCTAATTTATTTTCTAATTCTATTTCTTTAGCAACAGTAACGCCATCTTTTGTAACTGTAGGTGCACCAAATTTCTTTTCTATAACAACATTACGACCTTTTGGGCCAAGTGTAACTTTTACAGCATCAGCCAGTTTGTCTACACCTGCCTTGAGGGCATTACGTGCTTCGATATCATATGAAATTTCTTTAGCCATTATTTTTTACTCCTTAAAGCACGGCGAGAATATCACTCTCGCGCATAATTAAATATTCGGTTCCTTCAAATGAGAATTCGGTACCACTATATTTTCCATAAAGTATTCTATCCCCTTTTTTAACTTCCATTGCTACAGTTTTACCTGAATCTGAAACTTTACCTGGACCAGCAGCAACAATAGTACCTTGTTGCGGTTTCTCCTGAGCAGTATCTGGCAAAATGATGCCTCCTGAGGACACATCTTCAGCCGGAGCAGGCTCTACAACAACACGATCTGACAAAGGTTTTACTTTAAGTGCCATTTTGTATTCTCCTGTTTTAATTTATCTTTAGTTTTTATAATTAAATTCTAATTTGCAATATGCAGCGCGGAATTTAGATGCAAAGACTTGCAAATTCAATGATTTTTAGCAGTCTTTGAATAAGAGTGCTAAGTATGGTTTTATATAATATTCTTATTATTCGCCAGTACTTCCAAACCCTCCCTCTCCTCTAGTGCTTTCAGAAAGCTTATCAACGAGTTTGAAATGAATAGGTGAACCGTCCATAGCTACTAATTGAAACAGTCTTTGTCCAGGGCTGACAGTATAAGATTGTTTTTTAATATTATCAACAACGGCCATTATTTCACCTCGATATCCACCATCAATAAGTCCAATAGAATTACACAATCTTAAAGGTGTTTTTGCAATACTAGATCTTGGCATAAGAAGATAAGGACGTCCATCATCTGTTTCGCAGGCTATCTGCAGGTGGATAAATGTTGTTTCATCAGGCTCAATAGTTTGTTTATCAATAACATATAGATCAAGCCCAGCATCACCATCATGAAAATGTCCGTGATCTTGATATATTTTTTTTACCTCACTATTAAAAGGTCTGATATTTAAATTCATTTACAATTGGTCTCTTTTATTTATTATAGTCTCTAATTTATTTATAATCATTTATTATAACGCACGCATCTTTATTATAAATAGTACCCATCCAGCAATAAAAGATAAACCGCCAATTGGAGTTATGGCCCCAAGCCAACGATAGCCAGTTAGTACTAACGAATAAAGACTACCTGAGAAGACAAAAATACCTAAAACCAACAAAATCGCAGGTAAGCGAATTAAATTTTCATCATAATTAAGACCTACTACACCTAAAATAATAATTGCTAAAGCATGATACATATGATAGCGGACTCCCGTTTCAAATATCGCAAGATCTTCAGGAGGCAGTTTACTTTTTAGAATATGTGCTCCAAAGGCACCAAGTATCACTGCTATTATTGCTAAAAAGGCTCCGATTATAATCCAATTTTTCACAACTAATCATTCTTATTTATTATTGTACGAATTGGGAATGGGATTTCAATTTTTTCACTTATATAACGCTTATGTAATCTCCGAATAAATTCATCAATAATCGGATGTTGATCTCCATACTTTTCACCGCTAAAATATACTTTTAAATCTATACTTGATGGCCCAAATTGAAAACAACGGACAACTGGAGAAGAATCTTTTTTTGCACCGTCAACATCTTTAATAACGCTATTAGCGACATCTTCAGTCACTGAAATAACATGATCCAAATCACTATCATAAGATATACCTACTGGAACTCGGATTGAAAAACTCGGATCACCTTTATCGTAATTCTTTACTATTGCTGCAGATATTTTTGCATTTGGAACAGTTACAACATTATTTGTTCGCTCCATGAGTGTAGTATGCCTCCAAGTGATATTCTGAATATATCCCATATAGCCAGTATCTAGCTCAACAAAATCACCAGGCTTTACTTTTTGAGAAAGCAAAATATGTAACCCCGCAAAAAAATCAGACAAAGTATCCTTTAAAGCAAGTGATACAGCTAAGCCTCCAACTCCTAAAGCAGTCAGTAATGGAGTAATAGATATACCTAATGATTGTAATATCACCAAAACCCCTACTGATACAATTACTATTCTAGCTAAATTAACAAAAATTGTTGTAGAGGGAAGATTTGTGCCTTGTCTCTCTGCCCAAAAATTCAGCAATCCTACACCCACTTTTGAAGCAGCCAAAGTAACAGATAGAATTAAAATGGAAATAATAATCTTACTTACATACTCATGGTAAGAATCAGTTAAAAATGGTAAATCACTTGAAGCTATATTTAATGCAACTAAAAAGAACCATAAAACTATGTGTGACTCAATGGCTTGAAAAATAACATCATCACCTTTCCATTCAGTACTTTCAGTAAATTTTTTTAACCTTTGATGGATAAATCGCTTAAATATCCATCCCAGAACTATTCCAATTATTATTGCTGAAATAGGCATCAAATATGCATCAAAATAATCTATAATTAATTTTTCCATATATAAAATTACATCGTTTATTGATTGTTATTCATTTGTTTCATATTCTATTTTATGAGAGACAATCATTCTTCCATTGTCATACAAATTTATTTTAGTTGGATTCCTCTGATCATCAAACCACCATTCAATGCCATGTTTTTTTGTCCCTTTATAGATGCACTCGTATTTAATATTTCCTGAAATAAAATAGTCACTATCTGTTCGAGTCCCAGAGATAAATAATTCATTTGTTTCTTCAACACCGTTATAATTCCACTTACGCTCATAAAGTGTCAAACCATCATCAATAGTCATTATCCGCTTGAACCGTTCATTGTCATGATACTCAAATCTCGCAATTTCATCTCCTTTCTTATAATACGATTCACGCTTCAAAATGTTTGACAATGAATAAACTTGCATTAATCCATTTAATAAACCATCTTTGTATGTATATAAAGATGCTGGCGATCCATTCGAATACCATCTTTTTATTTTACCATGTAACTGATCTGACAAGTATGAACCTATTTCTTCCATATTGCCACTTGGAGCCCAAATCTCATAATTACCCATTTTTTCACCTGCACTATATGTAGTTTTTTCTTTTAATTGTCCAGAAACATAGTATATTGATTCCACGCCATCTAGTTTATCTAATCTAAAATTCGCAGATCTTGTTATTTCACCATTATCGGAATATATCACCAAAGGTCCATTTAAATATCCGTTAGAAAATGTTTTAATTGAATCTATACTTGCATCCTCTGCCCACCATTCCCATCTACCCTCGCGATTAGCATTAAGATATTTTCCAGCAATTGCCTGCTCACCATTTTGATGATAAACTTCATATAAACCATTACGGAGTCCTTTTGAAAAGGTTATTAATGAATCCAACTTTTTTCCTGATCTAAACCACTTCCATTCTCCACTCTGAAGATCGTCTTCAAAGGCGCCAGATAAAGTTAATTCACCACTATTCCAAATTTTAAAATCTCCAGATTTTATACCTTGTTTATAATTAATCAATCTTGAATTTGATTTATCCTCTAATTTCCATATCCATTGTTCATTAGGGATATCATCTAAATATGAGCCAGAAACTTTTAAAACACCTCCAGGATAATATTCGGTAAACTTTCCATTAAGTTTTCCATTAAGATATTTTTGTCGAATTATTAATTCTCCATTATTAAAAATTTTGCTCCATCCATTTAATAAATTTCTATCATAGGAATGAATAGAATCAATCATGCCACTAACATTTCTCCATGTCCATTTCCCAATTTTTTCTCCGTAACTATATCTACCTTTAACGTTTATTTGTCCATTAAGGTGGTATTGAAAAAAATTACCATGCATTTTTTTATCAGCAAAAGTTACTTCAGATAAGATTTTGCCATCTTGATAATAATTAATTCTTTTAATGAGCTTAAAGGAGTCTCCCTCTTCTTTTATCACATCAACAGTCTTTTCCTGATTGTTAGGATAACGATCACTAACTCTAATAGTTGGCACGCATGATGATAATAACAAACCAAAATAGATTATATAATATCTATACATCATCTAAAATTACTTATGATAATAGGTTTATCAAAAATCTTGAAATGAAATCAAAGCTTATTGTGATATAATGTCCTAAATTTACTAGCTGTTTTAAACCTATTATATTTGGATTAATTAAATGATTGCGGCCATTTTAAAAGAAACTATCGTAGGGGAAACCCGTGTTGCAGCTACTCCTAAAACCATTTTAGAATTAATTGATAGTGGTTTGACAGTCTATGTTGAATCCGGAGCCGGGAACGAGTCTTGTTTTTCAGATCAAGATTATATTGAAGCAGGCGCCCAAATTAAGGAAGATGCTAAATCTACTCTTAATGAAGCTAATTTAATATTAAAAGTAGTTCCTCCAACCTTAGATGAAATAGAATTATTTCCTAATGATACTATATTTATTTCTTTCTTTCAAACAACAAATGAAACCAAAACAGTTATGAAATTGAGAGATAAAAATATAACGAGTTTCTCAATGCATTTGATTCCAAGGACAACTTTAGCGCAAAGTATGGATGCTCTAAGCTCTCAAGCTAATATTGCAGGATATAAAGCTGTTCTTGTAGGAGCTTCACACTTATCGGTATATATGCCTTTACTAATGACAGCTGCCGGCACAATTGCTCCTGCTAAAGTCCTTATAATTGGTGCAGGCGTAGCTGGACTTCAAGCTATTGCAACTGCCAATCGTTTGGGTGCCCAAGTAGAAGCCTTTGACGTTAGGCCTGAAGTAAAAGAACAAGTTGAATCTTTGGGCGCAAAATTTGTGGAGGTTGAATCAGAAAATATCGAAGGTGTGGGTGAAGGTGGATATGCTAAAGAGACTTCCGATGATTATAAAAAACAACAGGAATTAAAAATTAAAGAACGTGCAATGAAATCTGATTTAGTTATTACAACTGCACTAATTCCTGGCAAACCTGCCCCTACATTAATAAATAAAGATATAGTTGAAAATATGAAGATGGGATCAGTAATTGTAGATTTAGCTTCTGAGAATGGCGGAAACTGTGAATTAACGCAAAAGGATGAAATAATTACTCATAAAGGAGTCATTATTGATGGAACATCTAATTTCCCTGCTACTATGCAAACTCACGCATCTCAACTCTATTCTAAAAATATATCTTCTTTTGTCAAACATATGCTTAAAGAAGGTGAGTTAAACTTGGATCTCAAAGATGAAATTATCGCTGGTGCAATGTTTACACATAAAGGTGAAATTACTCACCAACCAACTAAAGAATTAATATCAAATACTTGAGGTATTATATATGGATATGATTAACATTTTTACTGTATTTATACTTGCTATTTTTGTAGGTAATGAGATAATTACTAAAGTACCTCCAACATTGCATACACCTCTCATGTCAGGCTCAAATGCAATTTCTGGAATTGCAATAGTTGGTGCAATTATTGCAACTAAAATAGATGGTGGATTAGGAGCATGGTTAGGCTTGGTTGCTGTAATCTTTGCAACCATAAATTGTGTCGGTGGTTTTATGGTAACAAATCGAATGCTAAAAATGTTTAAAAGGAAATAGACTTTTGGAATATACAAACTTGGCATATGTCCTTGCTGCAGTGCTATTTATTATAGGAATTAAGAGACTTAGCTCACCTAAAACAGCACAGAGTGGCAATACTATTGCATCAATTGGCATGCTCATAGCGATCATTGCAACTGTTCTATCATTTGAGTTATTAGATTTTAAATTAATTGGAGTCGGAATAATCGTTGGAACCATTATTGGCTCAACTTTTGCTCTGAGGGTTCAAATGACTCAAATGCCACAAATGGTCGCCATATTTAATGGGTTTGGTGGTGGTGCATCTGCTCTCGTAGCAGCTGCAGAATATTTCGGAAAGTACGATACTACTGAATTAGGTTCATTTATTTCTGGAACAATAATTTTATCTGTTTTTATTGGAACACTAACTTTTTCAGGTAGTTTTATAGCTTTTGGCAAACTACAGGGGTTTGTGAGTGGAAAACCTATTGTTTTTAAAGGACAACAAATTATTAACGCTCTAATGGTAATTGGAATTTTGTTGTTGGGTAGCTTTATTATTTTTGGAGTTAACCAAGAGTTAAATCTTTTTTATGGTATTGTTCTTTTGGCACTTCTATTAGGCATTACGCTTACGATCCCAATTGGTGGTGCAGATATGCCAGTTGTGATTTCTTTATTAAACTCATACTCAGGAATTGCAGCATCAGCTACAGGATTTGTATTGATGAATAATGGTCTTATCATTTCCGGTGCATTAGTTGGAGCATCAGGTCTTATTTTAACTAATATTATGTGCAAGGGAATGAATCGATCTTTAGCCAATGTCATTTTTGGTGCAGTTGGATTAGATGAGCAAACTTCAAATGATGGTGGCGAGCAAATTAGCTTTAAATCATCAACAACTGATGAAGCAGCGATGATTTTAGATGCAGCAGATAAAGTGATAATTGTACCTGGGTATGGTTTGGCTGTCGCTCAAGCTCAACATGCTGCTCGTGAAGTTGCAGATCAATTAGAAGCCATGGGAAAAACTGTTCTTTATGCAATTCATCCGGTAGCTGGACGAATGCCTGGCCATATGAATGTTTTACTTGCGGAAGCCAATGTACCTTATGACAAACTAAAAGATCTTGATGATATTAATCCTGAATTTGAAAACTGCGATGTCGCAATTGTGCTTGGTGCCAATGACGTAGTTAATCCAGCGGCTAGACATGAGACCTCAAGTCCTATATATGGAATGCCAATTCTAGATGTAGATAAATCTAGAACGGTTATAGTGAATAAAAGGACAATGAACCCTGGTTTCGCAGGAATTCAAAACGAACTCTTTGGATTTGAAAATACAGTTATGGTATTTGGCGATGCAAAAGAGATGCTCACTAATCTTTTTAAAGATTTAAAAGAGCTGTAATGCAAAACCACAACCATTCAATAAAAATAATAACTATTTTTCTGCTATTATTTACAGCAGTTATATGTCAGCAAAAAAGGACTACAATTATGTCAAAAGAAGAATCTCAAGTAGCAATCTTAGGAGGTGGTTGTTTCTGGTGTGTGGAAGCTGTTTTTGAGCGAGTAGATGGAGTGATTGATGTTATTTCAGGATATGCTGGAGGACACACTAAAAACCCTACTTATAAAGATGTGACTAGTGGCAATACAGGCCACGCTGAAGTGTGTGAAATAACCTTTGATACAAAACTGATCTCTTACGATGAAATATTAGATGTTTTCTGGCAAGCTCATGATCCTACGACTTTAAATCGACAAGGAAATGATTATGGGACCCAATATAGATCAGCTATTTACTATAAAAATGATTCACAAAAAAAATCAGTTGAAAAATCAATTTTAAAAGCTAAAAAAATGTTTGATGATCCTATAACTACGGAGATTAAGAAATTAGATAAATTTTATAAGGCTGAGGTTTATCATCAGGATTATTTTGAAAATAATCCTAACGTTCCTTATTGTACATTCGTTATCGCTCCAAAACTAAATAAACTAAAGAAAAAAGGTACAATCTGGGATTAATAATTATTGAGCATTCTTGAAACTGATCGATTAATTCTATCTGAATTAAAAACCAAAGATGCAAAGTTCATCCATAAGCTATATAATGATCAGGACTTTATAAATTATATTGGTGATAAGGGTATACACTCTGTTCAAGATGCTCTGAGTTTTATTAATACCGGTCCAAAACAAAGCTATAAGAATCATGGACATGGTTTATATCTCGTAAAATTAAAAGACGAAACATCCATTGGTGTCTGTGGATTACTTAAACGTGATGATTTGGATCTTCCAGATATTGGTTTTGCGATACTTCCTGATTACAGAAGAATGGGATTTATTTACGAAGCATCTAAAGCAGTAATCGAAGATGCAAAGAATAGACTTCATCTTGATAGCCTTTTTGCCATTACTACTCCAGACAATAATGAATCAATAAATTTACTGAAAAAGCTTGGCTTTACATTAAAAGATATTATTAAAAGAGATAAAAATAATGAACCAATTCAATTATATGCTATTTACCTAGACTCATAATCTTTCATTGCTTGAATTAAAGCATCAACCCCAGCTTCAGGCATTGCATTATATATTGATGCACGAAAACCACCTACCGAGCGATGGCCCTTTAATGTTCTTAGTCCTCGATCATTACAAAAAGATAAGAAGTCTTCTTCTTCAGACTCATTAGAAAATATAAATGGTACATTCATTATTGAACGATCTTCTTTGGCTATCGGGCTGACAAATAAAGAATTTCTTTCTATTTCTTTATAAAGCTTATCAGCTTTTAATTTATTTTTATTTTCAATAAAATCAACACCACCAATATTTTTTAACCAAACCAATGAACGATTAACGGCATATATAGCCATTACTGGTGGCGTATTAAACATCGAATTCTTTTCAATATGTGTCCTATAGTTCATCATTGTAGGAATTTTTCGATCAATCTTATCTAAGATATCATCTCGTATAATTAGTAAAGTCACTCCAGCTGGACCAATATTTTTCTGAGCGCCAGCATAGATCAATCCAAATTTACTTACGTCAATTCTCCTGCTAAAAATATCGGAAGACATATCTGCAATTAAGTATGCATTAGTATTGAACGGCTTAGGAAAATCATGCCACTGAGTTCCAAATATTGTGTTATTACTTGTAATATGTAAATATCTAGCATTCTCATCTTGGGTAAGTTGCTTTGGTATATGATTATATATCGATTCCTTTGATGAGCATACTATATTTACTTTACCATACAATTGAGCTTCTTTAATTGCTTTTGCGGACCAAGCACCTGTGTCAGCATAATCAGCTATCATATTTGTATCTAATAGATTCATTGGGATCATTGAAAATTGTAGAGAAGCGCCGCCCTGAAGAAATAACACATGATAATTATCTGATATATTTAACAATTGCCTGGTCAAAGATTCTGTTTCTGCTACCATCTCCACAACTGGTTTTGACCGATGACTCATTTCCATTAAACTTTGTCCATGATCATTATAATCCTTAGACGCTTTAGATACAGCCTCTAGGACTGAAGAGTGCAGCATTGCTGGACCGGCGCTAAAATTGTATATTTTTGACATTAAATACCTTAGATAAGGCTCTACAAATTAGCACTTAACTAAAATAAAAAGCCCCCAATTATTGGGGGCTTTTTAACAATTACTATAAATTAAAATCGTCGTTTACCTTTTTGTTTTCCACCACGCATTGGAGGTCTATAGCTTTCTTTCATTCGTTTTTGAATTTGTTGCTTGACAGTAGGTTCAAACATTAGAAGCTTTATCTGTTGATTTGAATCCAAAATATCACCAGACTTTTTAATAAAATCAATTCTGCCTTTAGTCTTTTTTTCTTCAAATGATTTTATATTTCCTAGAAGCCTATTAACATCAGATTTGGAAACTGTTTCGCCTTTTTTTACTTTAGTAAAAGTAGGCTCAAATAATTCCTTTTCCTCTTTGCGAATTTCCATCAATTGTTTTTGATGTGCACGCATAACAGGAAAAAACTTTTCTGCCTGACTTTGTGAAAGTTCCAAATGATCGGTCAATTTCCAGACCATCATCATTTCCATTCTTTCACTATATTGGCCACCTGGTCCTTTTGGTTTCCCAGGTTGAGCCAATAGAAATCCTGTGGCAATTAAAAGGGTTGAAAGGATAACATTTTTTTTCATTCTATACCTCTATTGTTCATAGCAATTATAGGTTCATATTGGATTTCATCCAAAAATATTATTGTTTCCCAGATATCATCGCTTGTATCAACTAAATAAGAAGCAATCTCATAAACATACTCCTCTGTTTCTGCATCCATTACTTCTAATGCTTGCAGATCATTTGATGCATAAACAGTAAAATCATCAGTTAGTTGACTTATCGATGCAAATCCGAAGATAGCTAAAAATGCTGCTGCTGATACTCCATTCAAAAAACCAATTTTTTTCGCATATCGACGTTTAAGCTCCAAATGCAAATTATTAATAAAATTTTTCTCATCTATAGTCTGATTATGAGACTGGATGATATTTTTAAATTCTTTTTCGATATTCATAATTCAATTCTCTAATTGATCTTTTAAGGTATTTACCGCATGATGATAATTTACCTTAGCAGAATTTTCACTTATTCCCATAACTTCGGCAATCTCTTTATACGGCTTTTCTTCCGCGATACGCATAGTTACTACTATCCTTTGCCTAGAAGGAAGTTTTGATACCGCAGCCCATAATTCTTCACGTCTCCATTCGTCCTCATTTGTAGTATCAAAATGGACTGGCTCAGGAGCTTGATCCAAGTGTAATAAGTTTCTCCATTTAGTTCTTTTAAGATACGTGTTAGACATATTTATATTTGCCCGATAAAGATATGTTTTAAACTTTGACTGAAATCTAAATTTTTTAAGAGCTTTATACATTTTGATGAAAACATTTTGAGCTAAATCCTCTGCCTCAACGGGATCTGCGGTGAACTTAATAAAAAAACCATAGGTTCCAGGTAGATGACGTTTAACCAATTCATTAAAAGAATCTTCATTTCCACTTTGAAATTGCTTTATTAGTTCTTCGTCCGTTTTCATGCATATACCTACTTAGACAAGTAAACGATTAAAAAGTTAAAATGTTCATGTAAAAAAAAAGGCTATTTCAATCTATTGAAATAGCCTTAAAACTAAATGTAATGATATAGCCTAATTATTTTTTGCCGGTACCATCACGGCCATCCTTATCTTTACCATCTCTTTTTCCACTGCAATGTTTTGAATATTGCATACTTAATGCTGTATAAATTTTTATAATTTCAATTTGTTTGTCGCTAAAGAGAGCTTCAATTTTACTATTTCTGTCTGCAATTAGTTGTTGCAGAGATTTTTTGATATCTTCTCTACTCATCTTTTCAGCTTTTGCTTTTTCCATTAAAGCTTTTTGTGCATCTGCAGATTCCTTATTAATTGCATCTAAAGATGTTTCTTGATCTGATGTCATTTCTAATGCGCCGACCATAGCATCGCGCTCTGCTTTTCTCATTGCATCCATTTTTTGTTTCATTTCAGCAAGCATAGCATCAATTTTTGCTTTTTGCTCATCTGTTAACAATGCTTCAATTTCTGCAAGCATAGCGGTTTCAAGTGCTTCTAGTTCAACTCTTGCATCATCCCTACTTAAAGTGCCAGCTTTTACTTTTTGCATTACGGCACCCATTTGAGCTCTATAAGACTCTGAAATAGACCGTAGAGCCAATTTTTGATTGTCGTCTAAAACAGAATATATCATTTTCAAATCTGCTCCACCACGTTGATCGCCTCCAGGACCTTTACCACCACGATCAGCAACACTAGTACCATATAAATAAGGCACCAGCTGATCATTCATCCAACCAAAAAGTCTTTCTTTTTCATCATCAGAGAGTGAAGTTTGTAGCTCAGCTGATACTTTCCATAAAAAGCCTGGCTCACGGTGTTTCCCATTTTTCCCGTGACGATTTAAAGCATCATTTAATGAATTCAAACTACTTTTACTTAGACCAATATCTGAATCTAATCCTTGGGATAATGCAAGAAGATCAGGGTCCTCAACTAGGATATCTTCTTTATTTAATTTTTCACAACCAATCATTGCAAAAAAGACAACTAAAAGAAATAATGATAGTTTTTTCATAAGGCTTCCTATTTTTCCTAAATAAATTATTATACGCAGTGTTTTAGATAAAATATACTTTATTAAGTTAACATTTTTTTCCCTAATCAAAAAGAGCTGAACTATAAAATAGTTCAGCTCTTTTAATTAACTTATTTAAAGAGATTGTAAAAAATCTAACCTTTACTTCCCTTTTTACCACCACGCATTTTTCCTTTTCCACTTTTATGCTTTTTCATACGAATCTCAAGAGCCTTATAAATTTTAATGATTTCTAATTGATTATCATCAAAAATGTTTGACATCTTTTCATTCTTAGTTGCAAAAATAGTTTTTAATCCTTCTCTTAATGTATCTTTATCTATATCACCATTTTTTGCTTTCTCAAAAAGACCCTTGGCCGCATCTCTTGCTTCTTGATTCGCAGTATCAAATTCAGATACCTGGCCTGAGGTCATTTCAAGGATAGCGATCATTACAGCTTTTGATGAGTCTTTATACGCTTGACGTTTAGCTTGATGATCCGCTTTATTCTGCTCAAGTTCAGCTTTTTGTTCATCAGTAAGTAGCGCATCAACTTCAGCCTTCATCGCTTCTCTTAAAGCATCCAGTTCGGCCTTAGCATCTCCTTTAGATAGATTGCCATCTTTCACTTGCTCATGGACTGCTTTAAATTTTTCTTTATAAGCAACAATAATAGCTTTAAAAGTTACTTTTTGCTCATCAGTCAGAACCTTAACAATACCACTAAATTCGCTACGATTTTTTCCGCCTTTCTTTCCTTTACCTTTTTTCCCTTTTGGATTACCAAATAATGGGATTTCTTTTTCTTCCATTTTTTCAAATAGGCGTGCTTTCTCTTCATCAGATAACTTATCAGCTAGTTCATCAGCAACTTTCCATAAGAACCCTGGTTCACGATGCTTTCCACCACGACCATGCTTATTTAAAATGCCATTAACTTCATTGGCAGATGTTTTACTTAGTCCAAGGTCCGATGATAATTCGGATGAGAAGTCTTGTAATTCTGAATTGTCTAGTTCAACTCGATCATCAACCATTGGATTATCACAACCAATAGTCATTAGAAGTAGAGTTGAGATTGGCAAGATTAGTCTTTTCATAATTTACTTCCTTTTTTTCCTTTTATTAGTTTCATTCATTTAGCCAATTAGATAATAGTTTTATTCAAAGGTTAAAAAAATTAATAATAATAGATTGAAATATCGACGAAATATTTTTTATCAAAAACTATTTTACTAACTTCTATAATGCCATATTCATATGGAAACTTTAAAGCAAGTCAAAGTCAAGATGAGGCCATCAAAAGACCCCCTTCACCTTTGATGCTTATTGCTGGAGCTGGAACAGGGAAAACATCCACTCTCCTTCATCGTATCCGCCATCTAATTAATTCTAAAACGATAGAACCAGATAATACTTTACTACTTACTTTTACTGATAAAGCTACTGCTGAAGCACATGATACTTTAAAATCTATTTTAGGAGATCAAACAGATTCCGTTTTTGTAGGGACGTTTCATAGTTTTTGCCATTTCATCATGCGAAGATACGGATCAGAAAATAATAGTGATGATATTCTTTGGGATAAAAGCGATGGGCTTTATCACCTTACAAATAATTTTGATAAAATGACCTTTATCAAATCTAGTACATTCCTTGAGAACCCATTAAGAACAATACAAGAATCTTTCATGCCATTTTTTGGACATCTGAGCGATGAATTGCTATCCTATAACGAACTCAAAAAGAAATTGAATAGTATCGAACTTTCTAAAGAATGGATCAATACTAATTTCCCAGGAATCAACCTCGAAGATACAAACATAGATGAGATAAATTACCAATTACAAGATTTAGTGAATGCTTATGCATTCTATAAACAATTAAAGTCTGATAACAATGCATTAGATTTTGGAGATATGATTATTGGTTGTTATAAACTACTTAATAATGATCTAAAAGCTTTAAAAGAGGTACGAAAACAGTTTAAACATATTTTTATCGATGAATATCAAGATAATAATTACGCTCTTAATAAGATTATTGATCTAATTATGGATAAAAGACCAAGTATCACTGTTGTAGGAGATGAAGATCAATGTATATATTCATTTCGCGGTGCGAATTATCATAATATTTCAGATTTCAGACATCGATACAAATCTCAATCAAATTATGCAGAAATTACTCTGATTGAAAATCGACGCTCAACACAACAAATTTTAAACTTAGCCAACTCTACAATTATTAATAATCCTAATAGAACACCTAAGGTTTTAAAGAGTCTTGATGAAAAAATAAAAACTGGCCCCAACCCATCATGGATTCAGGCAAATAAAAAAGAAACTTTGGAGCAGCTCCCTAATCTAATACATTCTCTAATTAATAATGGAGAAGCACTATATGGTGACATTGCCGTTATTTGTCGTGGGTGGGGAAATGTTACAGCTATATCTGATGCAATGCAAAAGTCTGCAATCCCTGTTGATATCCATATTGAAAAATTTTTTGATGTCCCAATTGTGAAAGATGTTTTGTCTTGGTCTCATCTAATCTTAAAAAATGAAAAATCCGATGTTGCGCTTTACCGAATATTAAAACAATACCTTGGCCAAGAATGGACAACAAGTTTTTTTCAATCAGTCGAATGTACATCAATTGATAAAAAATTAATTCAACTTGAAAAAATTAAAAAAGATTCAAATCATATTTTATTTGTGATTGAATCAATATCAAATCTTCAAATAGCTTATCAAAAAACACTCAAAGCTGATGAAATGGTATGGGAAATTCTCAAAACTTTAAAGCATTCACCTTTAGTGAAAAACTTACGTAGTCATTATAGACATTCTCATAGGTTAAACTTAGCCAATGCTGGAAAAATTTTAGATATTGCAGAAAAATTTGTAAATAAAAATCCAAATGGTAATTTAAATAATTGGATAAGATATATGGATGTTATGGCTTTAGATAAAAACCAAAATGCAGCCCAGCCTGATATTAATAATAAGAATCTAGCAGTTCAGGTTATGTCAATCCATCAAAGTAAAGGTCTTCAATTCCCAATAGTAATGATGCCATTCCTTTACAGCGGTAGTTTCCCAAGTAATTTGAAACGTCCTCGAATTATAAATCGTCCTCCAAAGTCATGGACGGCCTGGGGAAAAAATATAGATGAAGAAATTAAAGAATTACATCTGCAGGAAGAAAGAAGAGTCTTTTATGTGGGAATTACAAGGGCAGAAAAACAGCTATTTTTATTTGGGCCAACTACAAAACAATCTCTTTTTATAAAAGAATTAGAAAGTTTAAATCCACAACCTATGGAGATAAAAGAAATGGATAATCATCCAAAAAAACAGTTTTCATTGAATGAAAAACAACAACAATTATTGGCTAATCTTAATCGAGAGATCGCTGCAAATCAAATAAATAATGCACGAGAGATTCTATCTGAGATAGAAAAAAATACAATTACAAATGATAAATCAGTCAATAATTATAAATTTGCATCTAGTTCAAAACTTAAGCTATCATCAAGCAAAATTAGTACATACAATACTTGTTCCTATAAGTATAGATTAAAATATATTGATAAGGTACCTGAGCAAAGAACTCGAGCTAGTTCTGAGTTTGGCTCGATTATGCATTCTATATTAGAAGAGTATCATTCTCTTCCTAAAGAAGAACAATTAAAGGATAAACTTTTGGAATTATTAGATAAGCATTGGCGTGAAAATTCCTTTGAGTATCGCTTACGCGCAGATGAATTCAAAAAACAGGGTATAGAATTATTATCTAATTATTATGAATATATAAATAAAAATCAACCTAATGTAGTTGGAGTAGAGAAACATTTCTCTTACGATATAGATGATATAAATGTAAGTATTTCAGGGAAAATTGATCGAATTGATGAGAATGATGGCTTTTTAAATATAATTGATTATAAAACTAGCCGTAAAAAAGAAAAAGCATCTAAAAATATGCAAATGGCACTTTACACTGAAGCAATAATTAGTAATGCTTTTCCAGATATTAAAGGTAATGCTGGCCAAGCAATCCTTCATTATTTACGATTTGATGATGATCCAATTTCTTCACATAAGTTTACAAGTGATGAATTAGAAGAAAATAAACAGAAAATTCGAAAAATTGCCCAAGGAATAAGAAATGGTGAATTTGAGACAAATAAAAACGACTTTATATGCAAAAACTGCGATTATAAAGATTTTCTATGTCCAGCATGGGAAGAATAAATTATTTTTTTTTAAGAATTTTTTCCATTTGATCTTTTGATATAACACATCGGAAGCCAGTATTCTCTAAACTTGTATCAGGGCTAGATTTCATTCTAGCAGTAGTTCTATAGCCAGCACAGTACTGATCATTACATAAAAAAGACCCTCCTCGGGTAACTCTTTTGGGAACTGTAGGCTCCATTGGGTCAAAGCTCGATTTAGGTCCAATTGGATTCTTAGATCGACCTTCCATTGAATATGTATTTGGGTGATACCAATCTCGCACCCATTCCCAAACATTACCTGCCATATCATATAATCCAATACTATTTGGTTTATAATATTTAACAGGGTTTGTTTTTAAATGACCATCATCTAGATTATTATTAATTGGGAATATTCCTCGCCAAATATTCATTTCTCGAGTATTTGTTACTTTTCCTAACTTTGCAGCATATTCCCACTGTGCCTCTGTTGGCAATTCCATTCCTGACCATAATGAAAATTCTATCGCATCATACCACGATACATGTACAACAGGATGATTTCCTATTCCATCTAATGTCGGATTTTCTGAACGAGGATTTTTCCAACTTGTTTTAGGAGACCATTTCCACCAATTAATTGATGAGTATGGATTAGCAGCTTCACGACCACCAATGAAAATCAAAGAACCTGGGACTAAATACTCATCTGGTATAGGAGGAGTATCTTTTGGTAATTGTGACATCATTTCCTTAAGAGATGGGGCTTTTTCAGCTGTTGTTACATAATTTGTTGAATTAACAAACGCGGCGAATTGGTTGTTTGTTATTGGAGTTTCAGTCATCCAAAATCCATCAATATGAATTCTATGAGAAGGCTTTTCATCATTATTAGCAATTAATTCTGAACTACCCATTATAAATGAACCTCCATCAACCCAAACCAGACTGATTTCTTCATCTCCAATTAGAATAGTAATTTTATCTGAACTTGGGCTTGAATTGCATCCGAAAATGAAGAGGCCCATTAAAATAAATAAATATTTTTTTATCATTATTTTCAATTTAATCCAATAACAATGATTTTCTAGGTCAATTTAATACATAACTTTTTTCCTGTTTCATTTATTCCTACACAATTAAATTGACGTCCATACAGTGCACAAAGAGGAGGTAATTGTGAAAAAAATTTTTCTATCAATATTGACAATCAGTTTTATCATGGGTGGGCCTATAGATGAAAAAACAAAATCGATGGAAAAAATGACTGGTTTTTTCAATATGTATTGGGATAGTAAAGCGGGAAAACTTTGGATAGAAATAACAAAATTTGATCAAGAATTTTTGTATGTTAATTCATTGACTGCAGGTGTCGGCTCTAATGATATTGGACTAGATCGTGGCCAATTAGGTAATGAACGAATAGTATATTTTCATCGAGTTGGACCTAAAATTCTATTGATACAACCAAATTATTCTTATCGAGCAATTACTAATGATCCTAATGAAAAGAAATCTGTAACTGATGGGTTTGCAAAATCAACTCTTTGGGGTTTTAAGGTTGGAATTGAAGAAAAAAGCCGAGTTCTAATTGATGCAACTGACTTTTTTTTACATGATGCGCATCAAGTAATCCAAAGACTAAAAGGCAGAAGAATGGGTAATTTCAAAGTTGATAAAAGTAGATCTGCTATTTATTTGCCTGCCACAATGAATTTTCCTGAGAATACTGAAGTTGAAGCACTAATGACCTTTACCGGATCAAATCCTGGCAATTATCTTCGTCAAGTTACTCCAAGTGCTAATTCAATAACTGTTCGAATGCATCATTCGTTTGTTAAGCTTCCTGATAATCAATATACTCCAAGAAAACATGATCCTAGAGCTGGATACTATGCAATGTCATTCCAAGATTATGCAGTACCTCTTGATGAATCAATTTATATTCGATATATAACCAGGCATAGACTCCAAAAAAAGAATCCACGAGCTCGTATTAGTGAGGCAATTGAGCCAATCATTTATTATGTGGACCCTGGAGTTCCTGAGCCTGTCAGAACAGCTATGCTAGAAAGTGGAAGATGGTGGAATCAAGCCTTTAATGCTGTAGGTTATAAAAATGCATTTCAAGTAAAAATGTTACCAAAAGGTGCCCATCCAATGGATGTTAGATATAACATGATCCATTGGGTTCACCGTGCGACAAGAGGTTGGTCTTATGGAAGTAGTGTAACTGATCCAAGAACAGGTGAAATAATAAAAGGAAATGTATCTCTTGGTTCATTGAGATTAAGGCAAGATTATTTAATTGCTACTGGGTTATTAGCTCCTTATAAACATGGTGGAAAGATACCAGGCTACATGAAAGAATTAGCATTAGCTCGAGTAAAGCAATTAGTTGCTCATGAAATTGGTCATACAATTGGTTTACAGCATAATTTTATTTCAAGTGCAGCTGATCGTGCATCAGTAATGGATTATCCACACCCTACAGTCTCATTAAATAGAAATGGTGACGTTGAATGGAGGAATGCATATGATGTTGGCATAGGTGAATGGGACAAAATTACAATAGCATATGGCTATCAGGACTTTCCTGATGACATTGATGAGGATTCAGCGTTGGAAGATATTATACAGGATGGAATAGAAAGAAATTTGATTTTCATTACTGATAAAGATGCTAGGCCTTTAGGGTCAGCGCACCCTAAGGCACACCTTTGGGATAATGGAAAGGATCCTGTGACTGAATTATCTAACCTGATGGAAGTAAGAAAAGTAGCTTTAAACAATTTTGGTGAAAATAATATCCGCGTTGGACAGCCTTATAGTGATATTGAGGATGTCTTAGTTCCAATTTATTTTTTACATAGGTATCAAATAGAAGCCGCTTCTAAGGTTGTTGCTGGATTAAACTTTACATATGCATTAAGAGGTGATGGACAATTAGTAACTGAATTCATTGATCCAAATTTTCAAATAGAAGCTTTAGATGGATTAATAAATACTTTGCAACCAAGTTCGCTAGTTTTAAGAGAAGAATTATTAAAGTTGATACCCCCTAGAGCATCAGGCCACGAAAGAACTAGAGAATCTTTTAATTCCCGAACAGGTGTAACATTTGATGGTGTGAGTTTGGCAGAAACTGCAGCTAGCTTAACATGTAGAGTTCTTTTACATCCAGAAAGAGCTACTCGATTAGTTGAGTATCATGCTAGAGATTCCAAACAGCCTGGATTAGAAAAAGTAATCGATCGTATTATTGATGGAACAATATTACGTTCTGCGCCCAGTGGGTTAAGTGGGGAAATAAAACGAAATATCGATTTTGTAGTTTTAGATCATTTACTATCACTTATAAAGAATAAAAATACATCTCCAGCAGCACAAACAATTGTAATGGCTAATGTAGAATCATTAAACTACCAGTTTAAGTTGCTGGGTGGAATACCAACAAACTATAAAGAGAGCTCTCAAGTAGATGAATTGAAAAGTGCTAAAAGACAAGTAGATGAATTGTTGAAATTTTCAAAGTCAAAGCGAGACCGCGATCATTATAAAATGCTATATAAAAGGGCTCAATCTTTCATCGATAATTCAGAAGATTTTGAAATGATTAAAATACCTAATGCCCCACCGGGGTCCCCTATTGGATCTGAATTTGGGTGTACATTTGGAAACTATTAAAACTCTTTTAACTCGTTGAGGAAAAAATGAAACAAAAAATTCTATTTTCATTAATAACAATATCATCAATTTTATTTGCTGATGGATTAGATATGGAAAAATTAAAGGCTATGAAAGCTCGCTCAATTGGACCGGGAGGAATGAGTGGGAGAGTTACAGCAATTGATGTTGTTCTTTCAAATACAGATATAATATATGTTGGAACTGCATCAGGAGGCCTATGGAAATCAGAAAGTGGTGGCGTCAAATGGGAACCAATTTTTGATAATCAAAAAGCTGCATCTATTGGTGATGTTGCAGTTGATCCAACAAATCCAGATGTAATTTGGGTTGGAACTGGCGAAGGAAATCCTCGAAATAGTCAGTCTGCTGGATTTGGCGTATATAAAAGTTTAGATGGTGGAAAAACATGGGAATATAAAGGCCTTGGCGAAACTAGGAATATTCATCGAGTTCTTATTAACCCACATAATGCAGATATAGTATATATTGGTGCACAAGGTTCAGCCTGGGGTGACAGCAAAGATCGTGGAGTTTATAAAACAACTGATGGTGGCGAAACATGGGAAAAAATTCTATATGTTGATGAATCAACTGGGATTGGTGAAATGATCATGGATCCTTATAATCCAAATAAATTAATTGCTAATATGTGGCAATTCAGGCGTTGGCCTTGGTTTTTTGAATCTGGTGGACCAAGCTCTGGTTTATATATCACATTTGATGGAGGTAAAAAGTGGAAAAAACTATCTGAAAAAGATGGGCTCCCTAAAGGAGATCTTGGAAGGATGGGACTTGCAATAGCAAGAAGTAATCCTAAAGTCATATATGCTTTAATTGAATCAAAAAAGAATGCTTTATATAAATCAGAAGATGGTGGATTCAAATGGAAAAAAGTTTCTGAAAAAAATATTGGAGGTCGCCCTTTTTATTATGCTGAAATTTATGTTGACCCTGTAAATGAAAATCGAATATATAATCTTCATACCTATGTAACAGTTTCAAATGACGGTGGGAAAACTTTTGAATCTCTAATGACAGCCTATGGAGCAAATGGAGTACATCCTGACCACCATGCTTTTTGGGGACACCCAACTAATCCTCAATTCATAATTGAAGGTAATGATGGCGGATTAAACATATCTCTAGATCGTGGGAAAACATGGCGTTTCGTTGAAAATCTTCCAGTCGCACAATTTTATCATATTAACTATGATATGGACTGGCCATATAATGTTTATGGTGGAATGCAAGATAACGGTTCATGGAGAGGTCCAGCATATGTTTGGAGGGCAGGTGGAATAAGAAACTCATATTGGGAAGAACTATTTTTTGGTGATGGCTTTGATGTGGTTCCCCATCCAGCTAATTCACGTTATGGATATGCAATGAGCCAACAGGGTAATGTTGGTAGATATGATTTAATTACTGGTCATACACAATTGATAAAACCTGTTCATCCAAAAGGAGAATATTTAAGATTTAATTGGAATGCAGCAATTGCTCAAGATCCATTTGATGAAGATGCTATCTTTTATGGAAGTCAATTTGTTCATTATAGCAAGGATAGAGGAAATAATTGGGAAATTATCTCGCCAGACTTAACAACAAATGATATTAGTAAACAAGAACAGCATAAAAGTGGTGGATTGACCTTTGATGCAACTGGAGCAGAGAATCATACAACAATTCTTGCCATTGAACCTAGTCCTATTGATAAAAATATAATTTGGGTAGGAACAGATGATGGAAACCTACAGGTTACTAAAGATCGCGGGAACACATGGAATAATGTATCAAAAAAAATCTATGGAGCTCCAAAAGGAAGTTGGATACCACAAATCGTTGCATCTACCTATAATTCTGGGGAAGCAGTTGTAATAGTAAATAATTACCGAAGAAATGATTGGAAACCTTATGTATTCAAAACTGAAAACTTTGGAAACTCATGGAAAGCAATAGCTTCGGAAGAAAATATTTGGGGCTACGCATTAAGTTATGCTCAAGACCCAGTTGAACCCAAACTCCAATTTTTAGGGACAGAATTTGGGTTGTATGTGACAACTGATGGATCTAAAACTTGGACAAAATGGACAAATGGATATCCGACTGTTTCGACAATGGACATCAAAATTCATCCAAGAGAGCATGATCTAGTGATTGGGACTTTTGGAAGAGCAGCATATATTTTAGATGATATTAGACCTTTACGAGAAATAGCTAGCTCATCTGAAAATCTACTAGAAAAACAACTTCACTTTTTCGAACCACCAACTGCTGTTTTAGCAATAAATCGTCAAGCTGCTGGGACTCGTTTTGAGGCAAATGCAATTTTTTCTGGAGAAAACCGGAGAAATGGGGCAATGTTAACTTTTGTATTTAACTCTAATTCAACAGATAAGAAAAACGCTAAAAACAGTCGAAGAGATATAAAAGAAGATGCCTCTTCAAAAAAAGAAAAAGTAAAGATGGAAATCTTAGATGCAGAGAATAATATCATAAGAACAATCAACTACAATGTAGAACCAGGAATAAACCGGATATATTGGAGTCTAAGGAGAAAAGGCATTCGAAATCCCAACTCACCTAAACCAACAAGGCCTGATGCTCGCGAACCAAGTGGACCTCCTGTTTTACCAGGTGAATATACAGTTCGATTATCACATGGAAAAAAATCAGTTACTAAAGTTGTAAATGTTATTAGTGATCCTCGAGTAGCTATCGATAAGCGAGCTTTAGAGCGACTTGAGCCAATTTATGAAAAACAAATGAAAATTACTTTATCAGTCACAAAGGCAATGGATCAGATAAGAGAGGCAAAATCAATTATAAAATCCGTGAATAAAATGCTAGACACAAAATCTAATGATTCTCATAAAATACTTCAAAAAAGTGGAAAGGCTATGTCTGATAGTCTAAAAACATTAGAAGAGTTAATTGTAAATAAAAAAGGGCTTCAAGGCATAGTTCGTAGTCCAGATATTTTAAGTGCAAAAATCAGAGCAATTGGTAGATACTTATATAGCAATTTGACAGGACCAAATAACAGCCACCAATATCTATTAGACTATTCAGAAGATGAAACTGAAAAAGTTTTAAAAAAGGTTAACGAATTCTTTAATAATGATTGGCAAGAATATCAATCCAAAGTTGAAGATTCAAATTTAAGTTTTTTCAAATCTTATAAACCGATAAAGATTGAATAAAAATTAAATGATATAAATTATTTAGCGGTAATACTCAAATCAATGATGCCGCTAAAGTTTTTTACTATAACAATTGCCTTTTTTGGTTTTTTTGAGGATGTTGTATTTAGTTCGGTAAAGTCTTTAGTGATTTCATATTTATAGATCTCTTCACCATTATCATCTTCAATCTTAATCATAGTTGTATCATTAATTTTGCTTTCAGTAACTATTATGCTAGAAGCAACAAATTGGTTTGCTTGTAAAGTTAATAAAAGTTCAATGTTTTTTTCGTCCGAATAGTTTTCTGCTCTCAAAATATAAGAAAAAGCAGAAGGTGAATTAATAATAGCTGGTAAATTCTTCACTAAGCCGTGATCTGCTTCAGGAGCACCAACACACGAAAAATTAATCAAAGCCATTAAAGAAATAAAAAATTTCATTATTCTATTTCTTTTTTATCAGTTTTCTGCCCTAACTGCAATTTATTTATATCATCCATTGGTTTTTTCAAAGCAGTTGCGCGAGTTGTGGAAAGATTTTTATAATGAGTATTTACAGTGCCTAAAGATTTCCCTAGAGCATTCATTGTTTCAAAAAACTTGTTCCATTGTGCTTTAAATGATTGAACCAAATCTTGAACCTCTATAGCTTTAGATTCAAGATGAAAACTCTGCACAGATTGACGAACCATCGCTAATATAGCAAATAATGTTATTGGTGAACATAATAGAACTTTATTTTCCATTGCAAATTCAACCAGATTATCTTCACCTGTTTTTGGTTTATTTAAAAAAGCATATATCCCTTCATTTGGAATAAACATTAAAACAAAATCTAAAGTACCATCGGCAGGATCAATATAATCTCTCTTTGATAAAGTTTTTACATGTCCTTTCACATCTTTTAAAAATGACTTCCTTTCTATTCCATTATCATCTTCATCATCAGTTGAAAAAAGTTTAGCATAATGATCCCATGGAAACTTTACATCCATATTTAGCCTTTTACCCTCAGGAAGTAAAAAAGTAAAGTCAGGCTTACCAGCTTTACTGCCAGATTGTGTTTCAAAGTTGATACCCTTTTTTAATCCTAGGTGATCTAATATATCTTTAACCATTCTCTCCCCCCACTGACCTCGAGCCTGTGAACTATCCAATATTCTACTTAGCTTTGATGTTTTATCTGAGAGTTGATCAATCCCTTTCTTTGATTCTTCCATCTGACCTTTAAGTTCAAATGTTGATTTACTTAAACCTTCTAAGTTTTTACTCATTCCTTCCAGACTAGCATCGATAAGTTTTTTCTTCTCATCCATAGTAGATTCTGACGATTTAAGAATATCACCAAATTTTTGAGTGGCCACTTTATAAAAAGTTTCCATATTCTGTTCAAGTGCTTGCCTAGAAAGATCACCAAATTCGGCTTTCAACTGATCTTTACTTGATTGGGCTAGGTCAACTTCTTTCTGACGTATAAACCAAATAATCAATCCTCCAATTATAAAGCCGCCTAAAAATAAAATTATTCCCATTAATGAAGTCATAATGATAAGAGCTCACCTTTCAAGCCTAACTCCTCTGCTTTCTCAGAAAGTGCGTCAATTACAAACTGAATATGTTCAGTTAAGTCTAGATTTAATTCCTCAACACTTTGGAAAATATCTTCCCTTATAACTGAAGCAGCAAATGATTTTTGTTTTAGTTTTTTCTTAACCGATCGTGGTTTAACCTCAAAAATAGATTTTGATGGGCGAACATATGTAACAGCAAAAATAAAACCTGTTAATTCATCAACAGCAAATAAAGATTTTGCCATATCAGTTTCTCTTTCAATCCCTGTATATGTAGCATGTCCCATTATAGCTTGAGTAATTGAATCAGGATATCCTTTTGATTTTAATATCTTATTACCTTTATATGGGTGTTCATCTACTGTTGGATACATTTCATAATCAAAATCATGCATGAGTCCAGTTATACCCCATTCATCAGGGTCTCCATGATATTTTTCAGCCATTTTTCTCATAGCTTGCTCTACGCCTAATGCATGTCGACGAAGACTGTCGGTTTTTGTATACTCATGCAACAAATTAATTGCATCTTCTCTAGTTGGATAATTCTGATTCATATTTCTAATAAATCTACAACCAAACGAATCATCTCGCCTGTTGCTAAACCTTTATTTTGATAAGGTAAGTTTTTATTACCCCATGCAGATCCAGCAATATCAAAATGACACCAAGGAATATTTTCACGTACAAACGAATGCAAAAATGCTCCTCCTGCAATGGATCCTGCCTGTCCAGGCGCGCCTAGATTTTTTACATCCGCAATTGTTGATTTTACTTGATCCAAATATTCTTCCCAAAGAGGAAATTCCCATACCTTTTCTCCTGTTATAGCTGATGAAAATTTAATTTTTTCAATCAACGAATCATCCGTACCCATTATACCGGTTGCCACATGTCCTAGAGCAACAACAACTGCACCTGTCAATGTTGCAAAATCTAGAATGAATTCCGGATCATAGTGCTCTGAAGCATATGATAGTGCATCAGCTAAGATAAGACGACCTTCTGCATCTGTATTCAATACTTCTATTGTTTTACCATTATATGCAGTAAGAATATCCCCAGGTCGGTAAGCTTTATCTCCGCTCATATTTTCAGTTGAAGGAACAATCCCAACTATATTCATCTTTGGTTTCAAGATTGAAATAATTTTCATAACACCTATAACAACCCCAGCTCCACACATATCATATTTCATTTCATCCATTTTTGATGCTGGCTTTATCGATATACCTCCACTATCAAACGTTAAACCCTTACCAACTAAAATTTTTGGTTTTTGATTTTTAGGACCCGCCATATGTTCCATAATGATAAATTTGGGAGGTTCATCTGTTCCAGATGCAACGCCAGCAAGTGCACCCATTCCCATTTTAGTAAATTTTTCTCTTTCGAAAACAGTAACCTTCATATCTGGTGTTTTTCCAATTTTTCTTGCGTGATCAGCCAGATGACTAGGTGTAGACACATTACCAGGTCTATTTTCTAAGTTACGTGCCAAACAAACACCTTCAGCAATAATAGCACCTTTAGTAATTGCTTTTTTATTACCACCTAATATGATTGCACTTTTTATATTAAATGGCTCTTCACCAGTCGTTTTAAATTCGTTAAACTGATAACTTCCAAGCACCAACCCTTCGGCCGCAGCTTGAGATATATAATCATCCTTTGCTTCCTTTGGGATTAAAAAACTTACAGAACTTACTGAATTAGAAATGCATAATTTTGATACACCAGCAGCAGCCTTACGGAGTGTTTCTGGGGCAAGATTTCCTACCTTACCTAAACCAAATACAAAAGCAAGATTACCTTTTTTACCAATAATTATCTTGACTTCACCAATTTTACCTTTTAGCAAATTAGCAGATAATGCATTAGATATTCCTCTTCCTAATTCTCTATTAACACCTTGTATTTGACGAGACATTTTTAGATCCTCATAAATACCTACAGCCACTGCATCAGTTTTATTGTTGCGCCAATCGCCAGAGCCATATTTTACATTAGAAAGATGTGCCATATTTTCCCCTTACTTTTTATATAATATATCTTTAAATGATATTAAAATTAGTATTTTCAATACCATTATCAAATATTCTAATAAATAATTTAATTTTTATATAATTATACATTAAAAATTATGGGAAAATAACAAAATGATTCAAAAGCAAATAAATTTGAAGAAAAAATTTGGCAAATTTTCTGAATATTGGTCTCCCAAAGTAATCGCAGAAATGAACTCTTATCAATTTAAGTTGGCTAAAGTCAAAGGTGAGTTCATCTGGCACCAACATGTTGATACGGATGAAACATTTTTTGTAATTCAAGGAAAGCTAACAATTGAATTTAGAGATGGAAAAGTGGATATTAATGAAGGCGAAATGTATGTTGTACCAAAGGGTGTTGAGCATAAACCACAAGCTTTAGATGAATGTCATATCATGATTATAGAACCGAAGGGAATTGTTAATACTGGAGATAAAATGGATAGCAAAATGAAGGCAGATAACGACGTTTGGATTTAAGATTGTTACAATCTAATTAGTATTATTTATAAGACTATCAACAACACTTGGATCAGCAAGCGTAGATATGTCTCCTAAATTATCAAAATCACCTTCTGCTATTTTTCTTAAGATTCTTCTCATTATTTTACCTGAACGTGTTTTAGGCAAAGCAGGTGTAAATTGTATTCTATCAGGTTTTGCATGAGGCCCAATCTCTTTAGAAACCTTATCCCGAATATTATTTACAATGGAATCACTTGAGTCAATCCCAGTCATCAATGTCACAAAAGCATAAATACCTTGACCTTTAATATCATGAGGAAAACCTACAACAGCTGCTTCAGCAACATCTTCTGTTTTGCCAATAGCTCCTTCAACCTCTGCAGTACCAATTCTATGGCCAGATACATTTAATACATCATCTACTCTCCCTGTTATCCAATAATATCCATCTTTATCACGTTTCGCACCATCACCCGTAAAATAATATCCTGGGAATTGAGTAAAGTATGTCTCAATAAATCGTTTATGGTCTCCATAGACTGTTCGCATCTGGCCCGGCCATGATGATTTTATTGCCAATAGTCCAGATACATCATTCCCAACTATTTCATCACCCTCTTCTGTTAATAAAACAGGTTCTATTCCAAAAAATGGAAAAGTAGCTGATCCTGGTTTTGTAGGAGTTGCTCCCGGCAAAGGGGCAATCATTATACCTCCAGTTTCAGTTTGCCACCATGTATCAATAATCGGTGACATCTCTTTACCAATTACACTATGATACCACATCCATTCCGGCTCTTTAATAGGCTCGCCAACTGTGCCAAGCAAACGGAGAGATGATAAATCACGATTCTCAACCCATTGATCACCTTCTTTCATAAGAGCCCTAAGAGCCGTGGGCGCTGTATAAAATAAATTAACCTTATGCTTATCTACGATATCCCAAAAACGACCAAAATCTGGATAATTAGGAACTCCTTCAAACATAATTGATGTCGCACAATTTGATAGCGGGCCATAAACGATATAAGAATGTCCTGTAATCCAACCAATATCAGCTGTACACCAATAGATATCTTCTTGTTTGTAATCAAAAATCATTTCAAATGAAAAATTAGTGTATAAAAGATAGCCAGCTGTAGAATGTAGCACCCCCTTTGGCTTTCCTGTAGAACCTGAAGTATATAATATAAATAATGGATCTTCAGCATTCATTTCTATAGGCTCACATTCATCATTTACCTCTAACATTTCATCCTGCCACCAAACATCCCGTCCTTTAACCATATTAACTGGTTCACCAGTCCTTTTAACAACAACCACATGTTCAATCGAGGGAGTTTCAGCAACCGCCTTATCAGCATTAGCTTTCATCGAAATATTCTGCTTAACTCCTCTAACTCCTGTATCTTGCGTAATAAGTATCTTACAAGTTGAATCATTAATTCTATCTCTTAAAGAGTCTGAACTAAATGCTCCAAAAACTACTGAATGGACAGCACCGATGCGTGCACATGCTAACATTGCTATTGGTAATTGAGGAACCATTTGCATATAAAGACAAACTCTATCCCCTTTTTGGATACCTAATCCTATTAAGACATTTGAAAACTTTTTTACTTCGATAAGTAAATCATTATAAGAAAAAGTTTTATTCTCTTCCGGGTTATTACCTTCCCAGATTAATGCAGTTCTATCACCTTTACCTGATTCAACATGTCGGTCAAGACAATTATAGCTTACATTCAGTTTTCCGCCATCAAACCATTTAATTACACCATTTACGTAATCAAAAGATCCAACGCTGTCCCATTTTTTATACCAACTAATTCTCTCAGCTTTTTCTTCCCAAAACAAATTTTGATCTTTAATTGACCTGTCGTATTCATTATTATATTCCTCTAAGGAACCAACATGTGCTTTTTGAGATAATTCTTTTAGTGGTTTAAATAATTTTTCTTTCATTTCCAGTCCTATTTAAGATCAACATTTTTTGATAAAACCCATCCTGAAAAATAATTATAATTCTTTTGCTTATCTAAATATACCCTTACACGCCCATATAGGCGATCTCCAGCTACTTTTGATATAGCTAATTGCTCTCCACTATTTAAAAAAAATAAGACATCAGAACCATTTTCTGGACCTTTTCTAAAAGGTGCCAAATCTGTATTAACAGTATAAATAGATTCGCCTTTTAATAATTCTAAAGCTGATAATTGAATTGTTTTATTAGAAGAGCCATTTGGGACAAAATAAGTTTCTGTCCAAGTTGGAAATAATCCATCTGTAATAATAGATATAATAACTTCATGCTCTAAATTTCTAGACACTGGAATCCTAACTCTTGTGTATCCAAGGCTATCTGTGATCGCATGAGTTAGAAGCTTTCCTGCTTGAGTTACTTTAATCTTTGCAGATGGTACAGCATTTTCATTTGAATCTATAATTTTCATTTTAATTATATCTGATATATATCTAATAGAGAAAGGTTTTAAAACAATGTCTCCTTTACCCTTATTAAACATTCGGTATTGAACATCGTATTTCCCACCTAATGGCTCTAACCTTGCTACATTACCCAATGTATCATCACTCAATATGCCTTCAGGTATTACTACTTGCATTTTCTCACCTGGGAAAAAAAGTTTTGTTATATATGGTTCAGCTGGATGATTGCGAGGATAATAGCTCATTCTATATGCCGTTGGTTTAGCATCAATTACATTGACTTCAGTTGTAATAGTAACTGAAGTTGCTTCAATAGCTTTTGAGCTAGAATCAACAACCGTGATGCCCTCACCATTAGATTCATTTTGAGCAATGCAATAATTACTAAAAAGTAAAACTATTATTAGTTTGTATTTATAATGATTTCCCATGAGCAATTTTTTTATATGTGCCATCTTCACTTTTCTTTACCGAAACCATTATAACACTGGCAACACATGCTAATCTTGGTTCTGTTTTACGACCTTCTGCATAAGCTTTAACTTCGATCTTAAATGAAGTTGTACCAGCTTTTACTACCTTAGCAGTAAAATTAACCCAATCTCCTAAATAAACAGGCTCTTTGAACTCTACCTGCTCAATTGTTCTTGTAACAGAACCATCAATATCAGCTCCTTTTAAGAATCTATATGAAGCTTTTGCTGCCGCAAGATCAACCCAGGCAATCATCTGCCCTCCAAAAAGAGTTCCTACAACATTTATGTGATCAGGCATCACAAATTGAGAATATTTTGCTATAACAGTTGTCATTTTACTATAATCCTTTACTTGAAGATATGAATGATATATTATAAAGCAAAAGCCCTGCAAATAGACTCTCGAGAAAATCTGTTTCCCTCTGAAGAGCACGCCACACCTGCAGGGCCTAATAAAATTTTATTTGCATTTCATAGTTAAATACAAGTCTTTTCGTAATTATTTTAGGTCAAATGATTCGGCCATCATCTCACCCTCTTTTAAATCAACTTTTGATAAAACATATCCACCTAAAATAAATAAGATAATAATAGATAATATTCCTAATCGAGGATTTCCAGTAGCTAATCCTACATAGCCCATTAAAGGTGGTCCTACTATTGCTGCAAATTTCCCTAGCATATTATAAAATCCAAAAAATTCTGCAGCTTGATCTTTAGGGATTATCCTTGAATACATTGATCGACTTAATGCTTGAATCCCACCTTGAAAACAACCAATAACTACTGCGATAACATAGAAATGCCATTCCTCAGATACAAAAACACCAAAAATAGTAATTGATGAATAACCAATAATTCCAATATAGATTGCATTTTTGATTCCAATTTTTGAAGAAAACCAATTATAGACTAACGTAGCGGGGAATGCAATAAATTGAACCAACAACAATGCAGTAATTAGAGAACTTGATGGGAACCCAAGGCTAGTTCCATAGTCAATTGACATTCTAATAATTGTATCTACACCATCAATATATAACCAATATGCAATCAGAAAAGTACCAACTACTTTTAATTGACGAACTTTTTGTATTGTAGAAATTAATTGGGACCAGCCACCTTTAATCGCCTTGAAAATCCCTACTGGCTCATGGATTTTAGGCTCTTCAACAAAGATCATAATTGGAATTGAAAATACTGCCCACCATATTGCAACGGATAAAAAAGATAATTTGATTGCAGTAGCACCATCTGGGATGCCAAAGATATGTGGATGTAAATACATCAACACATTTATTAAAAAAAGTAGACCTCCCCCTATGTAACCTAATGCAAATCCCAAAGATGATGTATAGTCGATCTTTTCTTTAGAAGCAATCCCAGGTAATAACGAATCATAAAAAATATTTCCGCCCATAAACCCAACTGAAGCTACTACATAAAATAAAATTGCTACTTGCCAACTACCCTGCTGAACAATCCAGAGTGCGCCAGTACTAATTATCCCAATAAATGCAAAAAGAATCAATAATTTCTTTTTGGCAGTTCCTTGATCTGCGATCGCGCCTAAAAAGGGTGACAATGCAGCAATTAAAATAGATGCAGTTGAGTTTGCTAGGCCCAAATACCATGTGCTTAGTGTAACATTATCTGTTGTAGACCAATATTCTTTGAAAAAGACAGGGAAAAACCCCGCCATTACAGTTGTTGCAAAAGCGCTATTAGCCCAATCATAAAAAGACCAAGCTAATATTGATTTTTTTGAATCAACCATTAGAGAAATTAAAAACTTTCTGAAAAAATATTTTTACCATGCCTGCAGATAAGTGCTAAATCGAATCCAAGATGAAGTATATCCAAATGTATTTTTTGAAAGTAATGGCACAAACCACCTAGCGCCAATCTCAATTTCAAAAGGTAATGGTCCAATACGATCAAATGGATCATGATTTACTATATTAAATTTAATTAACTGAGAAGATAAAAATTGTTTAGTGTCATAGTTTTCTCGCTTCACCATCCACTTATCCCAGGAATCATTATTTGAAAAATATTTGTCCCTTCCAGATATCATATAATCCATAGCAACTAAAAAAAATATTTTTCTTGGCAATAATTCAATTTGCCCACTTAATGAGCCATATAGTTGCATCCCTTGTTCAAATAAAACATTACCAAGGGAACGGGATAATGAATCTGCAGAAATCAATTGATTAACTGATAAAAATGAAATTGGAGGATTAACAATATCTCGATTAAAGACTGAAACATGAGCCTTCCAATTAACATTTATTAATCTGCCCTTGAATTTTCTATAAAATTCACCAAAAGTTCTAAGCCTCCATCCGCTCAACCCCTTTCCAATTGGCAATTGCTTAAATTGATATGGCACTCCATTTTTATCAACATCCTTTGAATTAAATTTCATAAGAGGCTCTCCAAAAGGTATGATCATATCTAATCCACCATAGATTGAGTATTTTTTCTTTCCGCCTCTCCAAGCAGGATTCCCGACAAATAATAAATTCATTCCTATAGTGATATCACCTAAACCTGAATTTGATCGATTTGTGGGATAATATTTTTGCATTAAACTATCTATTTTAGCTGAGGCTGAATTCCATGTATGGTATTGATCGAAATTTTTAATAATAGGAACTTTTATTACAATATTAGATTTATTTGTAATTCCATACTCAACTAGAAAAGAGCGGGTATTAATATTGTTTTTCCATTGCTGATTAATTATATATTTTGAAGTGTCTAGCTGATAAGAAAAATCTGTCCATCCATTTCTTCCATCATTACCTTTCCAGTTTCCAGTCGCAATCTCTTGTTGGATACTTATTCGCCAAACATTTTGAGGAATTGTAAAATGAGTTTGAGAAAAACTTATCCCTATAAAAAAAAATAAAGAAAGATAACTTTTTCTATTCATTGATTATTTATAAATGAGAAATCTTTGCCTAAACTCATTGAATTTTAGTACATCTTTTAACCATAGCGGTGGCAAATAATCAGCTGGTTTACCTTGGGCAGCAAAAACTCTTAATTGACTGTGCCCAAATAACATATCAATTCTATTTAACTCATCCCATCTAAATTCTTTTGGATACAATTGTTTAGTTAATACCATGATTGCTGTTGCTGTTGCAAGAGGATCAAAACGATTTGGATCAGTAATTTTAATATCTACTCCGCTACATACTTTATTTACATGAAGAGGGATAGCTTTATCAGCTTGTTTTTTTCTGGGTATATATTCAACCACTCGAAATTCGACACCAGGTAAATCGAGTTTTATTAATTTTTCAGCCAAATGAAATCCAGATAGCCATGGAGCGCCGACACGCATATATGGCCGATCTGTACCCCGACCATCGTTTAAATTTGTACCTTCAATCAATCCAAAGCCTACATATGATAAATTTGTTCTAATTGTTTTAAGATTTGGATGAGGTTTAATCCAAGGATGCTCTGATTTATCTAGCCAGTAGGAACGTTTCCAGTTGGCCATAGGGATTACAGTTAGATTTGCTCTTTTCATATCTTTTATCCAGCCCATTTCATTAGCCATAATCGATAGCTCTCCAATAGTCATACCATGCCGAATTGGAATAATATGGTATCCTTCAAATGATTGAAACTGAGGACGAACTACAGGGCCATCAACTCTATCTCCCCTAAGTGGATTTGGTCGATCTAATATTATAACAGGGATTTTCCATTCGCTAGCAACTTCAAGAAGTTTAGTTATAGTGGCTAAATAGGTTGAAAACCTCACTCCAGTATCTTGAATATCAACAATTATAAGATCTAGTTCCCTTACGGACCATGCCGGAGGCTTGACATTCCTTCCAAAGATTTCTACTATTCTCGCACCATAAATCGGGTCATATTTTTCTTTTCCATCAATCTTAAATCTTTCATTTTGATCAGCAAATAATCCGTATTGTGGCGTAAAAATTATATCCACATTTACCTTAGGATGTTTTTTTAATAAATCTAATAAATGCACACCATTTCTATTTACTGCAGTTTGATTTGTCAAAACACCAATTGTTTTCCCATATAATGGTTTAAAATCCATCTGCTCTAATATATCTAACCCGTAGAAAATCGATGAATGAAATGATAAATCTGGGACAGGCATTACGACACTATAATTATAGGATTGACCAAATAAAAGACTAAATCCTAAAAAATTATATAATATTGATTTATGTATTCTTTTTTGAATCATTAAATTATTTAAAGATATTAATCCTTATAAATCCTTTTTGTTCTTCCTTGGATAGACGTTGCTAAAACATAGGGAGTCGATTTAATATGATCCGCAATACTTTCCATCTTAATCATATCACCGTCATTTTTGCCAAATAAGAGTACTTCATCACCTATATTTGGAGACAATTCCTCAAAATCAACCATAAATTGATCCATACATATCCTACCAGCTATATTTAATTTTCTTCCTTCATAACTTACGTATCCACCATCATACCATGGCCTAGGAAACCCATCAGCAAATCCACATTGTATTACACCAATATGTGTATCTGCTTTTGTTTCATAAACTCCACCATAGCTTACTTTTGTACCAGATTTTACATTTCGAACTTGAACAACAGAAGCTCTAAATTCCATCACTGGCAAAATATCTAATTTTTTAGGTACTTCATTAGAAGGAAATGCGCCATATAGTAACATACCTACTCTTATATGACTCATTTTATCCTGATCTAGATTTAATATTCCTCCACTATTTGAACAATGTATATTTTTAAAAGATATTCCAATTTCATCTGCTAACCTTAATACACTATTAAATGTTTCTTGCTGATGATGCGCGTAAGTCAAATCCCCTTCATCTGCAGTTGAAAAGTGTGAATAGATTCCATCACATCGAATTTGAGGAAGATTCTTTAAAGACCTAAGTGCTGTGTCTATATTATCCATACTTACTCCAAGACGCGTCATGCCAGTATCTACTTTTAAATGAAATTTTGGTGAAAATCCTTTCTTATCTACATATCTCTTAATTGCATCAATATCTAATTCATCACAGATGTTTAAAACTAATTTATATTTTATTGCTTCATCAAAACGATCAATATCCATTCTACTGAAAACCAATATTTCTGAACGAATTCCAGCATTTCTAAGCTCTATACCCTCATTAATAGTAAATACTGCAAATGATTCACAGCCAAAATCTTCTAACTTTAAAGCACACTCCACACTACCATGTCCATAAGCATTAGCTTTAACTACGCTTAAAATTTTTTTATTTGGAAATTTTTTCTGTATTAATTCATAATTGCCTATTAATCTATTTAGATGAATTATTGCTTTTGGACTATTAATCATTCCCACTATACCGGTCTAATAAAAAAGGTTTTAATGATTCAAAATCATCGAAAATTTTAGTACTACAAGCCATTATCCATCCGCTTAACTCTAATTCAGGAACTTTATTAACTAAATAAACTGGTTTTTTTATTTCATAAGCAATAGTTACTTCAGCATGAGTGCCAGCTCCTTTAAATACATTCTTATCCCAAAGACATATTATATAATCAGCATGATTTCGAACAATTTTGATATCATTATCAATACACAAACGAATAAACTTAGCATACTTTTCAGTATCGGTTTTTTTCCAAATACGATAGTCTTCTGCTCCATATTGCGCAATCAATTTTGAAGATTCTACAACAGGATTGTATACTCGATGATTTAAATTTTTATCCAACCATTTCGTCATATCTTTCCTCCATGTATAGCCTTCATCGCTAGCAAACTCCATGGCGCCAGACAGATAAGCAATCATTGTTTTAACTTTCTTTTCAAAATATATCCATTGAACCATGTCCACCCTAAAGCAACAAGAATTGGAACTGCGATAAATATTAAATTAATTTGATCAAAAAATAAAAAGCCTCGTAATTCCGACAAAACCATGCTAAAGGGATTATAAGAAAGAATCATCCCTAATAGTTTAGGATAGAATTCAAATTCAACTATTATCCCAGTTCCAAAAATGATAAAGAAAAATAAAATTATAGTTAAAAATAGAAAGCTAGAAATCCTTTCTACAAGAATAGAAAAAGTTAGAACTAGATTGCCAAAAAGTAATAAAAATATAAAACTATAGATTGGTATAAAGGCATATGCTGACCAATGTAAAGCTTGGGGCAAGAAAAATGATAAAATTATCATTGCAATACTTCCATAAAGAAGAGATTCAATAATTGCACTTATTAAAATTGCTATTACTAAATAAGGTTTGCTATAAGGGGCTAATGTTATAGGAATAAAAGCTTTTTTATGAATTCGCAGATTAAATAAATCTCTATATATAACAGAATATGTAGATAGAATTGATATTAGTATAACTATACCTGGGAAAACCCAAATTTCATATTGGATTTCATCAAGTGAATAAATAAAAATATTTTTCATTACCATCGTTATAGTAATATGTAATAAAGTTGGCAATAATGTCATAAATGCCATAGTCGACAATAAGCGATGCTTTATTAGCCAATATCTTCTGATAAAAAGAGCTTTAATCAATGGATACCATCTTTAGCGTATTTTGCATCCATTAAATCCTGCAATCCAAGTTTTTGAACACGTATATCTTTCATTACAGTCGACGCAGCGGCATTTAATACTTCAAAAAACACACTTCTTTGTCTGCCATAAAAATGAATACTTTGACCGATTCGAGAAGCATTTTTCACTTTAGGTAATTTTGATAATTTGTCAAAAAGTTCATCCGAAAGTGATTCGAATTCTATTTGGAATTGATGGTATTCAAATGTACTACCCAAAATTCGATCCAAACTTCCATCTAAAGTTATTTTTCCATCTTCAAGCACTAAAATTCTATCATGAGCTTCCTCAACTTCCTGTAATGACTGGCTAACATAAACCACTGTCTTTTCTCTACGATAATTAAGAAGTAAATCCCAAGTATGGCGATATGACTCAGCATCCATAAATGCCGTCGGATCATCTAATATAACAATATCAGGATCATGAATTAATGCACGAATAATCATACCCTTCTTTATATTACCTGGAGATATATCTTTAACCATTTTTTTCAAATGAGTAGTAATATGAAGTTCTCTAGATAATTGAATCATTCTTGTATTCAACATTTCAGTATTTACACCATATAACATTCCTATAAAGCGAATGTTTTCCTCAAGAGTTAACCATGGATCCAAATCTAACTCATGTGGGACAAACCCTATGGATAGCATTGATTCAGATCTCCTTTTTTTAGAATCAAGCCCATTAATAAAAACCTGACCATATTCCTGATATTCTACTCCAGATATAACTTTTAATAGCATTGATTTACCAGCCTCATTGTCGCCTATAATAGCAACTAGTGAGCCTTTTTCTATTCCAAAGGTTAAACTTGCTAAAATAGTCTTCTTATCAACAAGCTTACCTACTTTTTTTAATGTAATACTTGCTTCCATTAATGAGCCTCAAACCATGATTTCCCATGTCCGCAATCAACAATTATAGGCACACTTAAAGACAATGCATTTTCCATTTTATTTATCACAATAGATTTAAGCGAATCTAATTCATCTTTAGGAACTTCAAATACTAATTCATCGTGGACTTGTAGAATCATTTTAGATTTCATATTCTCTTTTGTTAATTTTTTTTGTATTGCAATCATAGCCAACTTTATCATTTCTGCATTTGTACCTTGAATTGGCATATTAATTGCCATTCGCTTAGCAGCCTCCCGATGCAAATGATTTTTACTTTCAATATCCCAGACAGGTCGCCTACGACCAAGTACAGTTTCAACAAATTGATGCTTTTTTGCTTGCTCAATTGTTTTTTCAATATAATCATTTATACCAGAATATCTATTAAAATAAGTTTCAATAATTTGCTTCGCTTCTTTTTGAGGAATTCCTAATTCATTACTCATTCTAAATGGTCCTGCACCATAAAGCAACCCAAAGTTAACTATTTTCGCAGTACGTCTCATATCGATGCTAATATCATCAATTGGAACATTGAAAACCAAAGATGCAGTTCTTGAGTGAACATCCTCACCTTTTACAAAAGCATCCACTAAAGCTTTATCTTGGCTAAGATGTGCCATTATTCGTAATTCAATTTGAGAATAATCAGCTGAAAAAATAATTTTATTAGAATCATTAGATCTAAATGCTTTACGAATTTTTCTTCCTTCTTCAGTCCTAATTGGAATATTCTGAAAATTTGGATTGCTTGAAGATAATCGACCAGTTGATGCAATAGTTTGGTTAAAAGTAGAATGTATTCTTTTTGTATCAACATGTATTAATTCAGGAAGTGCATCTATATAAGTATTTTTTAATTTATTTAATTTTCGGTACTGCAAAACTAAATCAGGAATTTTATGATCATTTTTTAACTGCTCTAAAACATCTTCTGCCGTCGAACGCTTCTTTACCTCTCTCAAACCAATAACGTCGAATAGTATATTTGCTAACTGTTGAGTCGAATTAATATTGAATTCCACTCCTGCCTCCTTTTCAATACTATTCTTTAATTCATCAACTTTTAAACCAAGTTCAGACGACATATTTGCAAGCATTTTAGCGTCAACAAAAATCCCATTATACTCCATTTCAATTAAAACTGGCAATAAAGGGATTTCAATTTCGATAAAAAAAGTATATAATTTTTTTTCTTTTAGTTCTTTAAGAAATATATGAGTTAGCTGTAAAGCAATATCTGCATCTTCTGAAGCATAAAAAGTTATCTTTTCTAATTCTACATCTGCCATAGAGATTTGTTGCCGACCTTTACCAATCAACTCATCTATTGGAACCATCGAATAATTCAATTTTTCCATACTCAAATTATCTAATTTTAAACTTCTAGAATCAGGCTTCAATAAATGTGCAGCTAACATTGTATCAAACTGTATACCATTAATATCTACACCATGTCTCTTAAGAATTAATGCATCAAATTTTATATTTTGACCTGTTTTAGGAATTTTTTCATTTTCCATGACTGGTTTTATAATATCCAAGATTACATTTAAGGAATCATCAAATAAATCGGCTTTCTTCTCTTTGTAATGTATTGGTATATAAATACCGGTATCTTTATTAATAGAGAATGATAAACCAACAATATCACATTTCATTGGTTCAACAGAAGTAGTTTCTAAATCGAAAGAGAGCCAAACGCCTTCCTTAATTGAAGCAATAAAAGATTTTATTTCTTCTAATTCAATCAAAGCTTTGTAATTTTTTTCAGGTTTTTTAGCAGAAATTGGCATATCGCCAGAAAAAGATTTTATTTGATTCTGCAATGCTTGAAATTCTAATTCCTGGAATAAATTTTGAAGTTCAGTATTCTCAAATCCATCTGTTACCATATCATCGAAATTTGTTTTAATATCCATATCTGTATCAATTGTAACTAACTCTTTACTTAGCAAAGCTTCTTTACGACAATTTTGCATACCTTCTCTAGCACGTTTATTTTTTATTTCATCAGCATGATCCAATGCTGATTCTAGTGAGCCATATTCGTTTATTAACTTAACTGCGGTTTTTTCCCCAACCCCCATTACACCAGGAATATTATCTGATGAGTCTCCCATCAGTCCAAGTAAATCAATGATTTTTTCTGGAGGTAAACCCCATTTATCTATAACACCTTTTTTATCATATATTTTAATATCTGATTTTCTACCCGATGGTGAATAAAGAAAAATATCTTCATTGACCAGCTGCATAAAATCTTTATCTCCACTGACTATATATGATTCAAAATTATTCTCTGATGCTTGTTTTGTAATTGTTCCAATAATATCGTCAGCTTCAAAACCAGGTTTTTCAATATTTGGAATTCGCATCGCATTTAATAATCGCCAAAGATATGGTAATTGATCTTGCATTTCTTCAGGCATTTTCTCACGAGTAGCCTTATACTCAGGATATCTTTTATGCCTAAATGTCTTTTGAGGTGAATCTGAGGCAGCCATAAGATAATCTGGTTTTTCATTACGCAATAATTTTAATACGTGATTTGCAAATCCAAATAGTGCAGAAGTATGCATACCTTTGCTATTTATAAGAGGATTTCTTATCATTGCAAAATGGGAACGATAAAAAATTGCATAAGTATCAATAAGAAAAAGTCGTTTTCGCTTAGATAAATTATCAGACATAGAAGCGTAAATTTACGAAATAGGCTATTAGAAATAACCTTAAGTATTTGGTAATTAAAATAAGTAGGAAAAGCTTACAAATGCGTTCCTTGTAGCTCCTGGCCAATAATAAGCTTGGTAACCATTCCATTCATATGAATAACCATATGTTGAATAAAGTTTATCAAGAGCGTTATTTAATTTCAAAGTAATATCAATGTTTTTATATTGATATTTAGCTCCAATATTTAATATTGAATACGGATCTATCATTCCTGCTTCAATATTCTCTTTGTCAATATACATATGGCCAACTCGACGCCAATGAAGAAAGAACAGACCAGATTCTAATGGTCTATAATTAATAAATAAATTAAATAAAGTTTGAGGGATATTTGGCAAGCTATTGCCATTGGAAAAATAATTCATGATTTGCGCACCATTCAGAGAAAAGCTCCATTTACTATTTAATGTAAATGCGCCTTCCCACTCAAAACCAAAATGATTAGTTGAATCTGCAGAATAATATTCATACTCACCTTCTTGATCTACATCAATATTCTTTAACTGTTCATTTAAATATTGAATATTGTAACCATTGAATCGAAGATGCCCATTACCAAAAATAAAATCCATTCCCCACTCTAAATCAGTTATAACTTCTGCTGAGGCCATGATTGGATTACTCCAAACATCATCTGCTTTAATAATTTGATTATCCGCAGGTTCTTTTTGAGCCTTCCCCCAATTTATAAATACATTCATCGAATCCCCGACTTCCCAAACGATACCCATTCTAGGATTAAAAAAATTCCAGTCTGCATTAAGATTATGACCAAAGGCATGACCAATTTTTTCTTGATCTAAATTCCAAAGATGTTTTTGAGATTGAAAATCTAACATAATTGTAAATGGTTGATCTTTAGGATTCCATACAAGATGAGCAAAGGAAGTCACTGAATTTTTTTGTCCTAAATATTGATAATATCTATACCATCCATTTTCATTTAATGAGCTAAGCGATGGGTTGGTGAAATTTGTAACTTCTCCAAAATGATCACCTGAATAAAATCTAATTTCTGTACCCAGGTCTGCTCTTAATTGATCATTGTTCCAGGTTAAAGTAGGTACTATACCAAAATAATTATTAACAATCCATTTTCTTCTTAAAAGATCAGTTAAAATACTTTGTTCCTGTGCATCAGTATATTGATTATTTAAATCTAAATTATATGAATAAAAATCTTGATTGCTCTTTTCAGTCTCATAATATCCTTTCCCTGAAACAAAGTAACTAACATTTCGAAGAAAAAGGTTTTCCCTTAACTTTCCAAAAGTATTTATTGAAAATATTTTTTGTAAAAAATCATCAGTATATGCTTTTTTGCCAAACCGTCGTTTTTCCCGATCATTTATATCATCTAAGTAAATGCCATCCCATGCTAATTGAGTATTCTCATATCCAATTAATGCACGAAATTGATTAATGAATTTTGTACCACGGTGCTCTAATCCAAAGAACATCCCATTTTGCTTTGAGTTATGAAAATCACGATATCCATCAGATTTAATCTGTGAAGTCCTGAAGCTTATGCTAAGATTATCACCAAAATCATTTCCTGACCTGTAACGGGCACGATATTTTCTGGTATTCCACTCACCTGAACCCATCTCAATATCAATTTCTCTATTTTCACTACTAATTTGAGTATTCAAATTTATTGATCCACCAAAAGCAGATGAACCATATAGGCTATTACCAATACCGCGCTGAATCTGCACATTTTTTGCATCTGATAGAATATCACCATGGTCAACCCAGTATACTTGGTGACTCTCATTATCATTCAAAGGCACTCCATCAATCAAAACAGCTATTCGACTCTGGTCAAAACCTCTTATAGATACGTATGAGTACCCAGTTCCATTTCCACTCTCACTGTAAGCCCAAACTCCTGGCTCTGTAGCAAGGACCATTGGAACATCTTCTGCAGAATATCTAGTATCAATCTCTTTATCTGATAAATTTGAAAATGAAACAGGGGTTATACCCAATATCGCACGATTAGCACTAACATTAACTTCATCTCCTTTTAAAATAATTGGCCTCATTGATATAATCATTTTTGGACGAATGATTGTTCTTATTTCTTCATAACCAATGATTGAGAAGAAAATTTCATCTCCTATGTCAGCAAAAAGTTGGAATTGGCCTAATTTATCAGAAGTGGTGCCACTATCACCACTGACTATATTTACACCATAAAGTGGTGTTTGCGATTCTATATCAACAATGACCCCTTCAACTTTTATGGATTGAGCAATTATAATTGAATAAAAGATTAGGCTATATAAGCTTAATTTTTTCATTTTATAGATTTTCCTACGCTGGCATTAACCAGATCAGGTTCTTGGGTTTGTTCTCAGCTGAATGCTCCTGTTTACAATCAGCACCCCTAATTATTACTATTTAAATTAATACATTAAATAATTTTTACATAAAGAATGGTTTCGTATCATACTTGTAATTTTCAATTGAATTCACATAGCTTTCCACCTAAATAAATTGGAAATAAAATGACCAACAATAAATTACCTGAAATCACCACAAAAGCTATATTTTTAGGAATACTTTTATCAATGCTATTGGCAGGTGCCAATGCATATCTAGGACTTAAGGCTGGTATGACTGTATCTGCATCTATTCCAGCGGCAGTAATATCAATGGGGATCCTTTCTTTCTTTAGAAAATCAAATATTTTAGAAAATAATATTGTTCAAACTGCAGCTTCGGCTGGAGAGTCTTTAGCTGCAGGAGTTATTTTTACTATACCTGCTCTAATTCTTCTTGGATATTGGGAATCCTTCAATTATATCGAAGTAGCAAAAATTGCTGCCATAGGTGGACTAATAGGAGTCCTCTTCACAGTACCTCTAAGACGAGCCTTAATTGTTAATGCTAAATTAAAATATCCTGAGGGGGTAGCAACTGCAGAAGTATTACGTGCAGGTGATGAAGCCAAAAAAGGTGCAAAGGAAGATGGGTCTGGAGGTTTAGCAACAATTGGTATTACAACATTAACAGGTGGCATTATGAAAGTTTTTCAACAGGGTTTTGGTGCTTGGAATGCTGAGATCACTGGTGCTTTACCTGTTGGGAAATCGATTTTTGGAATTGGCACAGATATTTCACCTGCTCTTGTTTCGGTTGGATATATCGTTGGTAGAAATATTGGTATTTTAGTTTTTGGTGGTGGTTTGATTTCTTGGGCATTTGCTATACCTATTTATTCAGCAATGATTGGTTTAGAAAGTTATACTTTTGATGATGCTATAAATATTTGGAACTCCAAGATACGTTATTTAGGGGTTGGTGCAATGGTTGTTGGTGGAATTTGGTCACTTATTAAATTATTCAAACCATTAATGGAAGGAATCAATGCAAGTCTAAATGCACTAAAACAACAAAACTCTTCGATTGAGCTACCAACTGAAGAAAAAGATATGCCAATCAATTATGTTGGAATTGGTCTCGTTGCACTTTTAATCCCAGTTTTTCTATTATATAATGGAATTATTGGATCTTTTCCTATAGCAGCTCTACTATCAATTGTTATGATGATATTTGGTTTTTTCTTCTCTGCGGTTGCAGCCTATATGGCAGGGGTTGTTGGTTCTTCAAATAATCCTGTCTCTGGAGTTACTATTGCTACAATTTTGTTTGTATCTTTATTCCTATTAGCATTACTTGGTACTGGTTCAAGCGTTGGCGCAGCAGGTGCAATTATGGTCGGAGCAGTAGTTTGCTGTGCTGCTGCAATTGGAGGAGATAATCTTCAAGATCTTAAAGCAGGTTATATTTTAGGCGCAACTCCATGGAAACAGCAAATAATGCAAATTATTGGGACATTATCTGCTGCGATTGTTCTAGGACTTGTTTTAGATATCCTTCATACTGCATATACTATCGGCTCACCTACTTTATCAGCGCCCCAGGCTACACTAATGAAATCAGTTGCTGATGGAGTGTTTAGCGGTAATCTTCCTTGGACATTTGTTTATTTTGGGAGTGCAATAGGTGTTGTACTTATTCTTATTGATTTAAGACAAGAAAGAATTGGTTCTGATTTTAGAGTACCTGTCCTTGCAGTTGCAGTTGGAATCTATCTTCCAATAACATTAACAGTTCCAATTTTTATTGGTGGTATGATTAATCATTATGGTAAGATAGCTGGAGGTTCAGATTCTTCTGAAAAAAGAGGATTATTAATGTCTTCAGGTTTCATTGCAGGAGAGGCATTAATGGGAATATTGATTGCTGTTCCTATTTTCTTATCAGGACGAAAAGATTGGTGGCCTCAAATTGATGGAATTAGTTTTTTGGGACCAATTTTATTTGTTGGTATGATATATTGGCTTTATAAGTCAGTATCAAAAAAGTAAATTCTTTGAAAATTACTGATAGTCTTCTAAATCAACTTCCAAAAGTTGAGCTTCATTGTCACTTAGATGGGAGTCTAAGAATAGAGACTATCATTGATTTAGCTAAAAAGAATAAAATTAACCTACCATATACTAATAAAAAGGACCTTCAAAAAGCGCTGTCAATTGGTAAAAAACGTGTCACACTTGAAGAGTATATAGCTCGATTTGATATAACCTTAAGCGTTATGCAAACGCCTTCGGCACTGAATCGAATTGCCTATGAACTTATTGAAGATGTCTCAAAAGAAAATGTAAGATACATTGAAGTTCGATACTCTCCCATTCTCCACACTAAAAATGGAATGACATTAGAAGAAGCAATTATTTCAGTTCGTAATGGTTTAGAAAAGGGAAATAAAGATTTTGGCGTTAAATCAGGTATAATTATATGTGGAATTCGTCATATTTCTCCAGAGGCCTCATTGAAATTAGCTGATCTATGTGTAAAGTTTAAGAACAAAGGTGTTGTAGGTTTTGATTTAGCAGGTGCCGAAGAAAATTTTCCCGCAAAAGATCATAGAGAAGCATTTTATATGATCTTAAACAATAATATTAATGCAACTATACATGCTGGAGAAGCATTTGGTCCTTCATCAATTCATCAAGCAATTCATCATTGTGGTGCTCACAGGATTGGTCATGGAACTAGATTAAAAGAAGATTTAGATCTTATGGAATATGTAAACAATCATAGAATTACAATGGAAGTCTGCCTTACTTCAAACTGGCATACTTTCTCTGTAAAATCGTTAAAACAACATCCATTTAAATTTTATTATGATAAAGGTATCAGGGTAACATTGAATACTGATAATCGACTCATTTCTAACACAACTTTAACAAAAGAGTTTTCTCTAGCTAGGGATCTATTCAATTTTACTTTACATGATTTTAGAGAAATAACAATAATCGCAATGAAAGCCTCTTTTTTACCTCATCTTGATAGAAAAGTCATGATAAAAGATATTGCTCAAGAATTTGAGACTAGCTTTGGGGTCATGCCAGAGTTTATAGATAAAAAATAGTCTAAATTATTTTTTTATCTTAGACTTGGCTTTCTTGACAATTTTTTTTGTCCAAATTTTTACGGAAGGAAAAACACT
>CACHMU010000003.1 GCA_902581045.1 uncultured Fidelibacterota bacterium
CTTAAAGATGTTAATAACGCAATCGATATGGTGCTTAAGGATAATGATTCTATGTTATTTATGATAGGAGAGCGAAAAAATGAACTTGGCGGAAGTGCTTACTATAATTTATATGATGAACTTGGATCTAATGTTCCAATGCCTGATTTAGATGAAGTTAGGAATCAAATATATGCGATTACAGATTGCATAGATTTTAAACTTATTAAATCTTGTCACGATATTTCTGATGGTGGTGTTGTATGCTCAATCATTGAAATGGCTATTAGCAATTCAATCGGATGTGATTTGACTTTTAATGACAAATTGCCCCTTTATCAAACTTTGTTTTCTGAAACAGGTGGATTTGTAATTGAAGTAGATAAAAACAATATTAATGATATAGAGTCTATTTTTGAAAAATATAAAATAAATGTAATTCCAATTGGCAAAACGACCAACACGCCAACTATAATGATTAATCAGACTATTGAACTCTCCATTGATCATCTTAAGATTACTTGGGAAAACGGATTAAGAGAAAAACTATAATGAAGAAATTAGATTATAAGTCAGCTGGTGTAGATATTGATGCTGGAAATCAAGCAGTGGACTTAATTAAATCCAAAGTTAAATCAACCTTTACAAAAAACGTTTTAACGGGTATTGGTTCTTTTGGTTCACTATATGATTTAAAACCAATTCTACAAAAATATGATAATCCTGTTCTGGTTCAAAGCATTGATGGTGTCGGCACTAAAACTATTATTGCAAAAAAAATGAAAAAATATGATACCATTGGTATTGATCTTTTAAGCGCAGCTGCGAATGACATTTTAGTGATGGGTGCTCGCCCCTTAACCTTTCTGGACTATATTGCGAACGACAAACTAGACCCCCTAATAATTAAGGAAATTATTGATGGAATGGTATCTGCATGTAAAGATAGTGGGGTATCACTTGTTGGTGGAGAAACAGCTGAAATGCCAGATGTTTATCTTACTGGTGAACATGATTTGGTTGGAGTAATAACTGGGGTTGTTGAAAAGAAGAAAATAATAACAGGTGAAAAAATTCAACATGGGGATGTGGTCTTAGGTTTACCATCAAGCGGGTTACACACAAATGGTTTTTCACTAGCAAGAAAAATATTTTTTGAATACGGAGGATATAGTATTTCAGATAATATTGATGAACTAGATAAATCAGTAGGCCTTACGTTGCTTGAACCCCACACAAACTATACCAATCATGTTTTCTCCTTATTAAACAAATCTATTCCAATAAATGGGATTGCACATATTACAGGTGGCGGGTTGGTAGAAAATATTCCTAGAATACTTCCAAATAATTGTGCGGTGGAAATAATTGATAATAGCTGGCCGATATTGTCTGTATTTAAAGTGATGCAATCAATTGGGAATGTTAGTTTAGATGAAATGTACAGAGCTTTCAATATGGGTATAGGAATGGTATTTATTGTAAACCCTGACAATATGGATGAAATAATATTAAACCTTAAACCCCTAACAGAAGTTTTTCATATTGGTAATGTTATTAAAGGTGTGAATGAAGTAGTGTTTAAATAATGGCAAAGATAGCAATCATACAATTTCCGGGATCCAATACTGAAAGAGAAACCTTTATGGCCTGCGAGAGAACAGGGTTAACCCCGGTAGAATTTTTGTGGAACGAACCGGTGCAGGAATTGTCAAAATTTCATGGTTATATTTTAGTCGGAGGTTTTTCATATGAAGACAGATCTAGAGCAGGTGTAATAGCATCATTAGAACCAATAATAGATAAACTTAAATTAGAATCAGAAAGTGGAAAACCAATTTTAGGTATATGTAATGGGGCTCAAATTTTAATTGAAAGCGGAATGGTTCCGGGGTTAAGAAATTATCAAGTTGGGGCGGCCCTTACTGATAATAAAAGAATACAAAACAATCAAATAGTCGGAGTTGGGTATTATAATACATGGGCAAATCTAAAAATGGGTGTTGAGCCAAACAGGTGTGCGTTCACCAGGCATATGAAAAAAGACGATTGGATGAATATACCACTTGCTCATGGTGAAGGAAGATTTGTCCTTCCAAAACCATTGTTAAAAGAAATGATTGATAGCCAACAAACAGTATATAGATATTGTGATAATGATGGTAATGTAATAGATGAATTCCCTACTAATCCAAACGGGTCGGAGTATAGCTTAGCTGGAGTCTGTAATCCACAGGGAAATGTTATGGCTATTATGCCGCATCCAGAACGCACCCCAAATGGAGACGCGATTTTTTCATCTATGTTGGAATATGTTAATGAAGGAAACCCAAGAACAAATCATCAATTAAGTTCAAAAAAAGTACCCTTAGAAATTAATGATTATAAAAACAATAATAATACTGAGTGGATAATTGATATGATAATTAATGATAACGAAGCATCTTCGGTCCAAAATGCCCTCATACAAAAAGGATACGATGTTTTATTATCAAGACAGACACATTGGGAGATAGAAATTGATGAAAATATTGATGAAATATTAACAAAAATAGACACAACGGGAGAATTATATAATTCTAATAAAGAATACTTGAGTGAAATTAAGTCAAACGAGAATACAGTGTCTTTTTTAATCCGACAAAAAGAAGACATACATGGTCGAGCTAAATATGAATCTCTTACAGAAAAATTTGGAATAAGTGAGGTTTTAAATATTAAACACGGAGTAATATGGAATGTAATTGTAAACAGCGGTAATTTTGAATCAACAATAAACAGTATTTTAGGAACAAACATATTATTTAACACATTATCTTATGAATGCTATAGAATCAAATAAACATTACAAAAAACGGATTAATTCCGAATTACAAAACACATTAACAGAGACCAATCTTTCTCAAGGGAATAAAAGGACAGGAAAAGTTAGGGACCAATATGAACTTGAAGACAAAATTGTCTTAATCACAACGGATAGGCAAAGTGCTTTTGATAGAGTATTAGCATCAATTCCTTTTAAAGGGCAGGTCCTAAACCTTACTAGTGCCTGGTGGTTTGAACAAACAAAAGAGATTATTCCCAATCAGGTAATAAATATTCCAGATCCAAATGTTACTCTTGCTAAAAAGTGTAACGTTATACCTATAGAATTTGTTGTCCGAGGTTTTATTACAGGAAGCACAAGTACTTCACTTTGGACTGTATATAATAATGGTGACAGAGAGTATTGTGGTAATATTATTCCAGATGGATTAGTAAAAAATCAAAAGCTAGAAGAAAATATGCTTACGCCAACCACAAAGGAAGAAGACCACGATCGCCCCATTGCTCCAAGTGAAATTGTTTCCGAAGGATGGATGACTCAAAATGATTGGGATTATTGCAGCGTAAAGGCCCTTGAATTATTTTCTTTTGGACAAAAAAAAGCAGCTGAGAATGGTATGATTCTTGTTGATACAAAATATGAAATGGGACATGATGATGATGGAAATATTTTATTAATTGATGAAATTCACACACCTGACTCAAGTCGCTATTGGATAGCCGATACATATGAGGAAAGAATGGCTAACGGATTTGAGCCACAAAATATTGATAAGGAATTTTTGCGGCTTTGGTTTGTTGATAACTGTGATCCATATAATGATGAACAACTACCAGAAGCTCCAAATGATTTAGTATCTGAGCTTTCAAGTCGATATATATACTTATATGAAACCATTACCGGTCAGTCATTCCCCTTTCCTGAAGCCGATCTCTCAATTCATGAAAGAATTAATAGTAATTTAAAGGATCTAATATGAATGTTGTAATTATAATGGGTTCAACATCTGATGAGCCACACGCAAAAAAAATCACCGATAAATTAGATGAGTTTGGTATTAGCTGGGAACAGCATGCCGCTTCAGCTCATAAAGAACCCCTGAAGGTTTTGGAAATTCTAAACGCTAACAAAGACAAAGAAAATATTGTATATATTACTATAGCAGGAAGATCCAATGCTTTGTCAGGGTTTGTTGCGGCAAACTCTGAATTCCCGACACTAGGCTGTCCACCTTTTTCAGATAAAGCAGATATGCTCGTAAATATTCACTCCACACTTCAAATGCCAAGCAATACACCAGTAATGACTGTTGTGGATCCCGGGAACTGCGCGCTGGCTGTTAAACGAATTTTTGGTGTTTAGTCAACTTAATGCTATTTCACCACTTGATGGACGTTATGCAAGTAGCGTAAAGGCTCTCGCTGATTACTTTTCAGAATCTGCCCTTATGCAGTATCGGCTAAAAGTCGAGATTGAATATCTTATTGCTCTGGGTAGTGAAAAAAAGATTGATGGTCTTCCAGCATTCTCTAAAAGCGAACAGATAACGTTAAGAAAAATTTATCAAAACTTTAATAATTCAGCTGCCCAAAAAATAAAAGATATTGAGGCAACAACAAAACACGATGTGAAGGCAATTGAATATTATATTCAAAGTAAGTTAAGAAAAAAACTACATCCATGGGTTCATTTTGCACTTACATCAGAAGATGTAAACAATTTATCCTATTCATTAATGTGGGAAAATTGTTTAAAAAAAGTTTATTTACCCAAGCTAATATCAATTAATAAGCAATTAATAAGGCTTGCAAAAAAGTATAAAAACTCATCTATGCTAGCTTTGACTCATGGTCAACCAGCTACTCCAACAACTTTTGGGAAAGAATTAGCAGTATATTGCTCAAGAATAAAACGACAAATAAATAAGATAAAATCTCATGATCTTCTTGGAAAATTTGGTGGGGCAACAGGCACATGGTCAGCGCATCAAATTGCATATCCAAAAGTAAATTGGATTCGTTTTGCAAAAAAATATATTAAATCAATTGGTCTTACACCCAATTTAATCACAACACAAATTGAACCACACGATTCTGCTGCGGAGAGTTATTACCAAATAGTTTTAGTTAATTCTATTCTGGCCGATCTATGTAAAGATATATGGCAGTATGTTAGCAGAGGAATTTTAAGTCAAAAAAAAGTTGCTGGTGAGGTAGGTTCATCCACTATGCCCCATAAAATAAATCCCATACAATTTGAAAATGCAGAAGGGAATATCGGTATAGCAAATTCTATTTTAACGCACCTAGCACAAAAACTCCCCAATTCAAGAATGCAGAGAGACTTAACCGACTCAACGACCTTACGAAATCAAGGTGTAGCTTTAGGACATTCCTATTTAGCTTTAAACAATATATCAAAAGGGATGAAAAGAGTAACTATCAATAAATTGGAAATGGATAAAGAGCTAAATGATCATTGGGAAATATTAGCTGAAGCAGTACAAACGATACTTAGGAAAGCTGGCCAATTAGATGCATATGAGAAATTAAAAAGTTTTACTCGCGGACAAAGTATTAATGTAGAGGAATTATCAAAACATATTAACGAGTTAAACATATCCCCAGAAGACAAAAAGAGACTATCGTCTCTAACCCCACAATCATATATTGGGATTGCAAATAAATTGGTTGAACTAATATAATGTGTGGGATAGCTGGAATATTTTCACACAAGCCAGTTGCGTCAGAACTTTATGATAGTATAATTAATTTACAACACCGGGGACAAGATGCGGCAGGAATTATGACCTATGATAAACGGATGCATAAAGAAAAAGGTGTTGGTCTTGCTAAAGAAATTTTTAATTCCGAAAACATGGAGTTACTTACTGGCAATATAGGTATTTCGCATAATCGCTATCCAACACATGGCGGATTTAGCCATGGGGAGGTGCAACCCTTTTGGACATCTGTTCCTTATGGGATTGCTCTTGCCCATAATGGAAATTTGACTAACTATAACGAACTTGCTTCAGAGGTAACCAAAACCGAAACTCGTTATTTGAATACTAATAGTGATTCTGAAGTACTATTGCATTTATTTGCAGATGCCCTTCATAAGGATTCACCACCACAAACAAGCAAAGAGTTTTTTGAGCTACTTTGTGAATCAGTTAGTAATATTTTTAATAAAGTAAGAGGTGCTTACTCAGTGACCTCAATTATAATAGGTAAGGGCTTAGTTGTATTTAGAGACCCTCATGGCATTAGACCGCTGGTTAAAGGAGAAAGATCAAATGGTAATGGAGGAAAAGACTATATTTTTGCTTCTGAAAACACCATGTTCTATGCAATGGGATATGAACCCCAAGGAACAGTACTACCAGGAGAGCTTATTTATGTTGATGAAAATGGAGAGATATTTAGTAAGCGACTTATAAAAAAAGAATTTAATCCCTGTATATTTGAATATGTCTATTTTGCTAGACCTGATGCTACTTTAAATGATGTAAGTGTATATCGATCACGATTAAGAATGGGGCAAAACCTTGCTGATTCATGGAAAGAAAAATATCCAGATAAAACCCCAGATATTGTAATCCCTGCGCCAAGCACCGCCAATACAGCTGCCCTTTCTTTTGCTAATGCTTTAGGGGTTAGGTATTCTGAAGGGTTATATAAAAACACTTTTATAGGTAGAACCTTTATTATGCCTGGACAGGAAGAAAGAAAAAAATCTGTTAAATATAAATTGGTACCTCAAGAGCTAGAAATTCGAGATAAAAAAGTAATGATCTTAGATGATAGTATCGTTCGTGGTAATACCAGCAGAGAGATTGTAAGAATGTTAAAAGATTTTGGTGCTAAAGAAGTTTATTTTACAGTTGCATGTCCGCCAGTTAAGTCGCCCTGTTTTTATGGAGTAGATATGCCCACTAAAAAAGAACTGATTGCTGGCAATATGTCTGAACAACAAATAGAAAAATATTTAGAAGTTGATGCCCTACTATATCAAACAATTGAGGATCTTGTTGAAGCAGTAACTCGCAGAGGGAATCATTATATAGATCGTCCTTGCATGGCATGTCTTGATGGATACTATGTTGCAAAGGATATAGATAATGCAAAGATTACTGAAATGGAAGAGATGAGAACATTTGATCGAACAAGTGGAGATTCAGTAAGTTAAAATTCTTTTAACATTTTTAATAAATGAAACATAAAATATTAGTTGTTGGTTCTGGCGCTAGAGAGCATGCTATTATACGCGCACTAAATCGCTCTGTTCATAAAAAAGAGATTTATTGTATTGCTTCTAATATGAATCCTGGAATCGTTAACTCTTGTGAAAACTTCACTATGGGTGATATCAACGATCCAACATTTGTTACAAATTATGCAAGACATGTATCTGCGACCATAGCTATTATTGGTCCTGAAAACCCACTGGCAGCAGGTGTAGCTGATGTATTATGGTCTATTGGCATTAAAACAGTTGGACCAACAAGGGACCTTGCTCAGATTGAATCTTCCAAAGCATTCACAAGAAATTTGTTAAAAGAATATCATATACCTGGTGGACCAGAGTATAAGACCTTTAGCTCCATGCGAGGAGTAGAAGATTTTTTAAATACTTTGGAAGACAATTATGTTGTTAAATATGATGGTCTGATGGGTGGTAAAGGAGTTAAGGTTGCTGGGGAACACTTACATTCACATACGGAAGCTTTAGCTTACTGTAAAGAATTATTGGATAGTGATGCTCAGTTTGTAATTGAAGAAAAATTTATTGGTGAAGAGTTTTCACTTATGAGTTTTTGTGATGGTGATAATCTTAAACACATGCCAGCAGTTCAAGATCACAAACGAGCTTATGACGGTGATACTGGACCTAATACTGGCGGTATGGGAACATATTCTGATAGCAATCACTCCTTGCCTTTTTTAACAAAACAAGATATAGATGATGCTAAAACAATTAATCAAGCTACTGCAAAAGCTATAAAAAATAAATTTGATTTATCATATAGAGGAATACTCTATGGCGGCTTTATGGCTACAGCTAATGGTGTTAAACTAATTGAATACAATGCAAGGTTCGGGGATCCAGAGGCAATGAATGTTTTATCAATATTAGAGTCTGATTTCGTTGATATTTGTTATGCCATTGTTAACGGAAACCTTAATGATGTACCAGTAAAATTTTCAACAAAAGCAACAGTTTGTAAATATGCTGTCCCAAATGGTTATCCAGACAATCCAGTTAAAGGTCAAGAAATTGACGTTTCTAAAATATCAAACCATAATGGTTTATATTATGCATCCGTTAATATTCAAAAAGAAAAACTAGTGGAATCAGGAAGTCGAACTATTGCTTATGTGGGTATTGCGGATTCTATTTTTGATGCAGAAACAATTGCTGAAAATGAAATAATATCTATTGAGGGTCCACTTTTTCATAGAAAAGATATTGGTAAAAAAGAATTAATTCAGAAAAGAATAGATCACATGAAAAGTTTACGATGATAAACCTTGGTGTTTTAGGATCAACAAAAGGTACTGATTTACAAGTCATTATTGATGCTATATCTGAAAAAAAACTCAATGCTAAAATTGCAGTTGTTATATCAAACAACTCTGATGCATTTATACTTAGACGAGCAAAGAATCATGATATCCCCGCAAAACTTATTTCACACAAAAGTAAAGAGCGACATATATTTGATTCTGAAATAACTTTGATTCTTAAAAAACATAAAGTTGACCTAGTATTGCTTATTGGATTTATGAGAATATTATCTTCAGAATTTTGTAAAGAATGGAATAAAAAAATAATTAACGTTCATCCGTCATTATTACCTAAGTATAGTGGTGGAATGGACACCAGTGTTCATGAACAGGTTTTAAAAAATGGCGATAAAGAAACTGGATGTACAATTCATTATGTCACAGATCAGTTAGATGCGGGACCAATATTAATGCAATCAAAATGTGAAGTTAAAGATTCAGACACAGTTGATACATTAAAAGAACGAGTACAAAAATTAGAAGGAGATTTGTTTATTGATTGTATTAAGCTATTAGATAAATCTTAATTAAATAATGGATAAGAAAAAAGTAATAAAAGAAATATCAGTTTTTCAGAAAAACACAATTACTGATTATCTAGGTATTAAAATAACGGACTATGGTGATAATTATATATGTGGGGAAATGCCCGTAGATGATAGAACAAAACAACCATATGGACTTCTTCATGGTGGGGCAAGTGTGGTTTTTGCTGAAACATTAGGAAGTATTGGTGCAGGCATGAATATAGATTATAAAAAAAAATCAGTTGTTGGTATAGAAATCAATGCCAGCCATTTACAATCTATAAAAGAGGGATTGGTTTATGGGCGAGCAGAACCATTTAGAATTGGCAGAACCATGCAGGTTTGGAACATTAATATTACTGATAAAAAAAATAATTTAATTTGTACAAGTCGCTTGACGCTTGCAGTTATAAATCAAAAATGATTGAAAAACCAAAAATAAACAGGGATCCAATTCAAATTAAACGAGCGCTTATTTCAGTATATGATAAGACAGATATTTTTGATTTAGCAAAAGTATTACATGATAATCAAATTGAAATTTTATCAACCGGTGGAACATCAATAGCCTTAAGAGAAAACAACATACCAGTTCAGGATGTTAGTGATTATACTAATTTTCCTGAAATAATGGATGGGCGAGTTAAAACAATAAATCCATTAGTTGAGGGCGGGATCCTTGGGTTAAGAGATATCCATGAGGATGACGCAAAATCAAATTCAATAAAATGGATTGATTTGGTGATATGTAATTTGTACCCATTTTCAGAAACAATTAATAGGACTAATTGTGATTTACCACTTGCTTTGGAAAACATTGATATAGGTGGGCCAACTATGATTAGATCAGCAGCAAAAAATTTGGGTTGGGTGTGTGTATTAGTTGATCCATCAGACTATAAATCAATTTCATCTGAATTAAATAAAAGTGGTACAATTTCATTTTCTACTCGAGAGAAACTTGCATCAAAAGCCTTTGGACATACAGCTGAGTATGATACAATGATATATAATTATTTGCATAGTGAATCATTACCTAACATTTTGAATTTATCTTATACTAAACACTCACATTTAAGATATGGAGAAAACCCACACCAATCTGCCGCATCCTATACGGTTTATGGAAATTCTGATAATAATATTCTTAATGCCACAATTCATCAAGGTAAAAAACTTTCATATAATAATATTATGGATGCTGATAGCGCACTAGCTTGCGTACGAGAGTTTCATAAACCAACATGTGTTATTGTAAAACATTCTAATCCGTGTGGTGTTGCAATTGGGAAAAATTTATTAGAAGCTTATAATAATGCATTTAATGCTGATTCAATATCTGCATTCGGCGGGATTGTGGCGCTTAATAAACAATGTACCGCTGATGTTGCAGAGGCAATCATCAATGTATTTGCAGAAATAGTATTGGCGCCATCATTTGACGATGATGCATTAAAGATTTTTTCGAAAAAACAAAATTTGCGAATTTTATCTATTGGAAACCTTAATGTAAGAAAACCTAAAATAGAGGTTAGGCATATTGATGGTGGCTTATTGGCCCAAGATACAGACATAAAAAACTTAACCGAAAACGATTTACAAGTTGTAACTAAAGCTCAACCATCTAAATCAGATATTAAAACGGCTTTGTTTACTTGGAAGGTTTTGAGGCATGCTAAATCAAATGGCATACTGATCGCAAAAAATAATATTACAGTAGGATTAGGTGCAGGCCAGGTCAGTAGAGTTGATGCTGTTTCAATGGCTCTTCAAAAGGGTGGGAAAAATGTTGCTGGTGGGGTTTTAGCATCAGATGCCTTTTTTCCCTTTAGGGACAGTATTGATTCATTAAAGGACTCAGGAATATCAGCCATTATTCAACCTGGTGGCTCTATTAGAGATAAGGAAGTAATTGATGCTTGTGATGAATATAATATATCTATGATGTTTACTGGAGTTCGATGTTTTAAACATTAATATATTGGTACTGATGAATCAATAAGTTCTGACCATGAATTTATTCCACCATTTAAGTTATATACATTGTAACCAAGTGGCTTTAGGTATTCACAAACATTTGCTGATCTTACGCCACTATGACACATTACAATTATTTTTTTGTTTTTCTCTAACTCTTGATGTCTTTCGGCAATTTCACCAATAGATATATTTATATGTGGATTAATACTAGCGAAATCAATTTCATTTTTTTCTCGCACATCTAATAAAATAAAGTCTTCGCTATTATCTTTCATCTTTTTTAATTCTAAAACGTCAATTTCATTCATCAAATAATAATCTCCATAAAATTCATTTAACAATCTTACATTCTATCAATAAATTTTTAAAGAATTATATGAAAATAAAACACCTAATACCTATTATTTTTATGCTGATATATGGATGTGCATCAAATAATGGAGAACGTAGACCCTCAAGACCAAGAAATATTATTTCCCAAGAAGAAATTCAAGAAAATGCCACGGCGCTCAATGCTTATGATATTATTTCTTTTGCCAGACCAGCATGGTTGCGAACAAGAGATAAAACACCCGTAGTTTATTTAAATGGTGTACAACTTGGTGGTTTAGATCAACTTTCAAATATATCAAGCTCATCTATTAAAGAATTACGATTATTAACTCCATCAGAAGCTGCAGTGCTATATGGTACAGGCGCCGGCATGGGCGGAGCTATTGATATTAAAATACGATAAGCTTTTTTAAACAAGCATTTACAAATGATATATCAAACCACTTATTTGTTTAATATATCATTTGTAAAATTGCACCTAATTATTAATAAAATATGGTTTTAATTCTCTCTATATCTGTATTTATTTTAGTAACGACACTATTTATCCTGGATATGAATCGGGACCAAAACATAAATAGTAATGTTTCAACTTATTTTCAGCCACTCTTTGCTGAGACTATTGTAAGTCATAATTATGCTGTGAGGCCGGAACTTGTATGGCAAGAAATCACAAAATTATCAGATTATAATTTTTGGTTTCCCGGTATTCTAAGAATTTTACCTGTTGTTGACACGGATAGATTCGTTCATCAATATTCATTTGATAAATTTCAATTAGCCCCAGGATCATCAATAAAAGTCCGCCCATTTAGTCTTTCACCATTATTTGCTGGACGTGTGATATCCGTAAGAGCAAATAAAAAACTTTCAATGGAACTCCGGTTTAACCCCTTTCATAAAGAAACAATAATATTTGATTTAGAACAGATCCCTGAAGGGACTTCTGTTACTTGTACAAGATTTAGCAAAGGTGTTTTTTCTTGGATGAGTATATTGGGTTTTGCAAATAAGAAATCTAAAATTTTAGATAATCTAGGTTATTTGATTCCTGAAGAAGAAGCTTTGAGCGATGATCAAGCAAGCGCTACGACTGATGCTGGTCCTCAATATAGTAGGGAAGCTATAATTGCTAGATCTGTCCAAGCTGGTTTAGATGGTAATATGGATATGATCAATGCAATACCAGATAAGCCAACAAGAGGCATGGCTAAAGCTATGCTCGTTCAGACAAAACGAAAAGGTGGAGTAATGCCGGATCATCTTGTTAAAGCATTATCAGAGGAGCCAGCTGAAGGTCAACCAACTGAAGATAAAGTTTCAAGTAATAAAAAGACCGAAAATATTGATTCTGGTCTTCCTTCATTTGATGATCAAGAGCAACTAATTTCATTTGTTGTTAATAAGGCTCTTGATGGAGACGATGAACCGTTAAATGCAATTGGTGATAAAGTTACTAGAGGAAAGGCTAAAGCTTTAATGGTAAAAATTAAAAGGGGCGCATTAGAGCGCCCACAAATGCCTGAAGTAAAACAAGAACCATCAATACCAGGGCCAAGCGCTATAGAAACTCTTAACGTTGATAATGGCAATTCTGAATCTGAATTAATAGAAAGATTAGTTGCAGCAGGACTTGATGGAAATATGGATGAAATTAATGCATTAGACGATCGAGTTTTGAGAGGAAAAATAAAAGCTGCCATTGTAAAAGCAAAGCGCGCAGCCACAAATTAAATTATATTTATCTTTTTACCTTATTATAATGCTTTCATTTATTAGGTATTTTATCTTTTTATTTATTGCTACAAAAATATATTCCCAAGTATCTGTGACATCTGATTTATCATCTAATTATGCAAACAGCCAAAATGATTATAATTATTTTGAAAACCTAATGAATATAAATGTTGCAAGTGGAAATTATATGGGCTGGATTGAACTAGAATTTTCAAATCCACCAATCTTAGGCTTAGACTATAAAGGCATTAGAAAATTTCGGTTAGATTATATCGGAGATATTACACAATTAAAAATCGGTGATTTATATGAATATTGGGGTAATGGAATGATATTAAATAGTGTTGATGACAAAAGTATTGATTTAGATACAGGTATAAGAGGTGCGTTGCTTACTCTCTCTAGAGAACAGATTGATTTTTCAATTTTAGCAGGAAATCAAAAAATAATGAGAAGCTCCAACCAAATTTCAGATTACAATGAACGAATTCCAAATTATAAATCTGATTATAATTTATACGGTAGTCGATTGAATTTTATATATAACAATTTTTCTGGTGGCATCCATTTTATTTTGGCTAATCAATTTGATAAAAACATAAATGATATCTATAAAAGGAATCCTCATAGACTAGTCGGATTCAATATTGATTATTTTTCAGAAAAATTAGATTTAATCTTTGAATATCTTTCAAAAGACAATAATGGTTCTGGGCTATTTGCTGACTTAACAGTACATAAAGAAAAACTTATTTTTTTAAATCCTGCTTCCATTGGATTAACCTATAAAAATTATCTCTTTTCATTTCGTAGTCCAAATGAAAGATGGGACTTTGTGAATAATAAAATCGGAATAATACCAATTCAACAAATGCCTACTGCTTTTCAGCTTCATAGCGCCTACTTGCTTTCAAGAATCACTCATGTTATTGATTACAATGATGAGGTTGGGTTTAATTTTAATATTAAGGGAAAATTATTTGATAATTATGAGTTTTTATTTAGTTATTCTAAATCTAGTAGAAGTGATGAGTGGAAATTGGATGATAATTACGAATGGTCAAAAAATAAAAAAAACAATTCTATAACATTAACTCCTAGCAATAATGACTTATTTAATCCTTTTAAAGAAGTTTATTTAGAGATAGATGGATTTAATAACAGTGGTAAACATTATTATAAATTTGGTTTTTCGTCAATGAGGGATATCTTAGAACTTTATGAAAATCAGAAAATTATTAGTCATGATGCAATAACACTAAATCGATATAGTTATGAATTAAGATCCGCGCAAACCTTTCCAATATCTTATACATACAGATTAACGGATAATCATAGTGTTGATTTTATATTTGAATATCAAAGTCTAAAAAAAGGGATTGTTAGTAATGATGATCTGCAAGCAAAGAATCTGTTCTCATCAAATTTTTCTAAACCATCACAAATAAATAGATTTATTAATCTAGGGTATTCTTATTCACCAAAATGGTCAATCAATTTTAGTGTTGATTATGCGGATACTGAAGAAAAAATTGTTTTAGATGGGAATCGCTATAATAATTTGCTTGAACAATTAATAAGCAATTTTTTTAATAATGAATTAACATGGGCGAATCTGGAGATAGCATATAATTTTAAACAAAATTATCGATTATCAGTTTCATATGGTTCAAAAAGAGGCGGTGTTTATTGTAGTAATGGAATATGCAGATACATGCAACCATTTGAAAATGGTTTTGCAATTAAAATGATATCTTCATTTTAATTGTTTTCTAAAATTTTATATTGGTACTGAAAAATATATTCTTCTTTATCAACTACTATTACATTTTCTAATAAAAGAGTAGGTTCTTTAATATTATCTTGAAATAATTTTATACCACTACCAAATATTAAAGGATGGGGAGTAATATATAAATGAGTTAAGTGAGAATAAAATTTTTTATTTGTTATTCCCCCACCAGCAACAAAACATTTTTTACTATTAATTTTTTCTATTACTTCTTTTGGCTTATTATTTCTATGAAATACAATTACTTCTCGATTATCTAATTCACTTTCTAGACAATTAAATGTGTTTGAACCCATTATTACAGGATAACCGAACGTTTGCTTTTTAAATAAATGTAGGTCTTTTGACCAGGTTATAATTTCGTTACTATGTCGTGCAATAAATCCATCATGCGTTACCGCCGCGATAAGAATTACGTCCATTATTTGTTATTAAATGATCCGGCAGAAACAATCGTTAGTTTTTTTGGGTCTATATATTTACCAATCGCATTGTTTACTTGATCTAACTTCAGATTATTAATTATATCTGGATACTGATCTAAGTGTTTGATTTCTTTACTTCTTTCAACGTTTGATAAAATTTGACTTACGAGACCTCCAGTTGTATCCAAACCCACTTTAAATGTACCCGTAATAGTAGATTTTTTTGCTTCTAACTCATCTTTTGTAATTCCATTGTTATACCAAATTTGTATTTGTTCAAGAGTAGCTTCTTTACCTTTATCTATTAGTTGAGGTGCAAACGTACCCCATGTGGTCCAATATCCGTCCAAACCAAATTTTAAACCGCTTATAGATGATCCAATACCATATGTTAAGCCCTGCTCATCTCGTACTGTTTGCATAAGACGTGCAGAAAAATTTCCACCAAGTATATAAACACCCATCATTAGTGCATAATAATCTTCATGTTCTTCATCAATCCCTATTGATTGTCCAATGTATATATCAGCACTTGTTTTATCCTTTATGTTAAGTGATTCATCAATTGGAATAGATTCATTCGCTTTTAAGGTTTTTTCTATTTGACTTAGATTTTGTGAGCCGCAATTATTAAATGCTTTATTTATTTGATCATTAAATAATCGATCATCAACATCGCCAGCTACCGCAATATTCATTGAACCTAGGCCATAAGCTTTATTATGAAAACTTATAAGATCATCTTTTGTTATTGAATTAATAAAATCAATGGTTTCATCTATTTCAAACTGATAATTCAAATGATTTTCAGGATATATTTTTTGTGTAAATAAAATATGTGCCTGCTTTTTTGTATCTTCCCTTGATTGTTCAATCTGTCCTATTAGCCTTGTTTTTAATTTTTCAAGCTCATTGTTTTCAAAAACCGGATTTTTAAACTCATCAGATAAAACATCAATTACCATTGGAATATTATCTTTCAAACAATGAGTTGTAAAAAAAGTATGATGTTGTGTAGATCCAAACTTTATTTCTGCACCAACAGAATCTAAAACTTCACTAATATCATATTTACTTCTATTAGTTGTACCCTTATCAACCATTGCCGCAGTTATTGAGGAAATTTTTGGATTAATATTACCACTGTAATTAGCGCCACCATTAAAACTTCCGGAGAAGGTTATCACTTCTTTGGCCTTTGTTGGAATAATATGTGTTTTTATTCCCTCAACAGGATTAGTAGTAATTACTTGATTTTCGAAAAACCCCAATTAATTAGTCTCATTATTATTTGAAACAAACCAACCCGTTGTTTTCTTATTATCAATCAGATATTTATTGGCAACAGACTTTATATCGTTTTTTGTAACAGAATTTATCTTTTTTATAAAAGTCGTATAAAAAGTCCAATCACCTATTGCAAGAGCTTCGTTAATTGCACTTGCGACAGCATATGAACCATCCCGACTAAATGCCACACTTGCTTTTGTTTGCGCCTTTGCTCTCTGGAGCTCATCATCACTAATACCATTATCAATAATTTCTTTATAGGTATTTAAAATAATCTCTTCAATGTTTTTATGGTTTTCTCCTGGGTTTAAAAATGCGTATGAAATAAATAATCCGTTGTCCTTAAATGGGAAATCATACATGAACAATGATGTTGCTAATCCCGGGTCAATCAGGGCCCTCTGTAATCTGCTAGACTTACCATCTGCAAGAATTTTACTAAGCAGGTGAAATGAATAGGTATCCTTATTTAAACCTGGTGGTGTTTTATGTGCCACTGCAACAATATCTGTTTGCCCATTTCTATTTACAGTTATACGCCTTTCTCCTTCTTGATTGGGTTCTTCAGTATACATATATGGTATATCATGTGTGCTTTTTGAATGCTGCCCAAAATATTCGTTAACTAAGTTTAAAGTATTATTTTTATCAATGTCTCCAATAATGGTTACCGTAGCATTGTTCGGCCAATAATATGTATTATAAAATTCTTTTAGTCTTTCTGTGCTTACATTTTCAATATCTGATTTCCATCCTATTGTTGAGTGATGATATGGGTGAGCTTGATATGCCGTTGCCCAAATATTTTTATCTAGTACATCAAATGGACTATTTTCTCCACGTTCAAATTCATTTCTTACGACTGTCATTTCGGGCTGACGATCTTCATCTTTTAAGAATGCATATCTCATTCGATCTGATTCTATAGCAATTGCTTTTTCTAAATGTTCGCTTGGCACTACTTCAAAATAATTGGTTCTATCATTCCAAGTAGTAGCATTTATTTGTGCCCCAATGCTTTGTAGCTCGGTCCAAATTGCTGTTCCTTTTTCTTTATTATAATTTTTTGAACCTTTAAACATTAAATGTTCTAATAGATGTGTTGATCCAGTATAGCCTATAGCTTCATTTCGCGAGCCAACATGATAGGTTACCATTAGAGTTGTTACAGGAGCAGAGTGATCTTCTAACAATAAAACTCTTAAACCATTTTTAGAAAGGATGAATTCATCAATATCCCCCGATGTTTTAATGAAGTCAAAATTTTTATTATTATTATTTTGGGACATATAGATCAGTAATAGTTCCAAGAAATACTTCAGCTGCCATAGCAAAAGTTTCACCAACTGTTGGGTGTGGATGAACAGTTAATGCTATATCTTCCGCATCAACCCCCATTTCAATAGATATCATTGCTTCAGATATCATATCACCGGCACCCGGACCAACTATTCCAACACCTAGCACTTTTTTATTATCTGGATCAAAGAGGATTTTTGTTTTTCCTTGATTTGCACCCATGGCAATTGCCCTTCCACTTGCTGCCCAGGGGAACTCTCCTTTATTATATTTTATTTTATTTTGTTTAGCTTCTACCTCATTAAGCCCTGCCCAGGCAACTTCAGGATCTGTATAAACCACAGATGGAATTGCTTGGCAATCCATAGCAGCCGGATGTCCAGCACATACTTCAGCTGCAACTTTCCCCTCATGAGTGGCCTTATGAGCTAACATTGGATTTCCTACAATGTCACCAATTGCAAAAATATTTTCTACAGATGTTCTTTGATAAACATCAACATCGATATAACCATCAACATTTAATTTTATATCTGTATTTTCAATTTTCAATAATTCCAGATTAGGTTTTCTTCCAATAGCAATTAATACCTTATTATAATTAGACTTAGTTACACCATTTCCATTTTCAATTGTTACATTTATTGAGTTATTTTTTTGCACCTCTAACTTTGTGACCTTTGATGATAATAAAATTGAATCAAATTGCTTATTTAATTTTCTGTAAAGTGGTTTTACAATATCTTCATCAGCACCTGGAATTATATTGGGCATGAATTCGACCAGCGTAACCTTAGATCCCAGCGATGAATATACCTGTCCAAGCTCCAAGCCAATTGCACCACCTCCGATGACAAGTAAGTTTTTTGGTATATCATTTAATTCAAGCGCCGTTCTAGAATTTAAGACTGACTCGTGTTCTACGGATATACCTGGTATCATACTTGAAGTTGAACCTGCAGCAATAATACATTTTTGAAATTTTATAGTTGAAACGGATGATTTTGTTTTTACGTTTAACTCGTTATTATTTTTGAAGCTTGCTAATCCTTGAATTGTTTCAACACCTCGAGCCTTAGCCATTTTATCAATACCTTGGTTGAGTTGTGATACAATTTTATTTTTATGTGATCTTATTTGATCTAGATCAATACTAGGTTTATTATATAATACCCCCATTTTAGAAAGACTATGTGCTTCATCCATAACTTTTGAAATATGAAGAAGTGCTTTTGATGGAATACAGCCACGGTTTAGACACACACCTCCAAGAGTAGGATCACGATCAATTAATACAACATTTTTACCAAGATCAGCAGCACGAAAAGCAGCAGCATAACCCCCGGGCCCTGCTCCAATTACAGCAATTTCTGCTTGCGTAGTTTTGTTCATTTATTTATCCGAAAAATTTGAAATATCCTCAAGTACTTCACTAAATTTTGAAGTGAAACTTGCCCCCGCAACACCATCAATGACTCTATGATCATATGATAATGAAAAAGGCATAATATATTTTGGTGAATTATTTTTTATTTTTTCACTATAAATATTTTCCCACCAACTTTGTGAGATACCTAATATTGCAACTTCTGGAGGATTGATTATTGGGGTGAAAAAAGTACCACCTACCCCGCCAAGACTTGAAATTGTAAATGTTCCAGATTGCAGTTCATGTGGCTTAAGCTTTTTATCTCTAGCTCTCTGACTTAAATCACCTAGTTCTTTTGATAATTCAATTATAGACTTTTTATCTACATCTTTTACAACAGGTACTACAAGTCCGTTTGGAGTATCAACCGCAACACCTAAATTAAAGTATTTTTTAATAATAAGATTTTCACCATTTTGATCTAAAGAACTATTGAATTTGGGCATTTCTTTAAGAACTATTGTAGCTGCTTTCATCAAAAATGGTAGAAATGTTACTTTTATTTTCTTTTTGGCATTATTTTTATTCAGTTTCTTTCTGTATTCATTCAAAGCAGTAATATCTGCCTTATCAAATTGTGTTACATGCGGTATTGATTGCCAGGCGTGCTGGAGTCGTTTGCCAGTAATTTTATTAATTTTTGTCAGTTTTTGTGCTTCAACTTTTCCCCATTGAGAAAAATCAACTTCTGGTTCTTGGTATCCAATATCCCCAGATGACATAGCCATTTGAAGTTTTATATAGTTATTAAGATCATCTTTGGTTATACGACCCTTAGCTCCAGTTCCTTTTATTATATTTAAATTAATATTTAATTCTCTAGAAAGTCTTCTAACCCCTGGTGATGCAAAACCATGTTTATTATCATTATAACTAAATGAATCATTTAATAAAGGTTCTTCAGGAGAGATGCTATCAGTTTTATCATCATCCTTTTTTGATTCTTCTTTTTCATTTTTAAATTCTGGAACAACAGCTGTTTTTTCAGATTTGTCATCTAATTCTACGCTAATTAATTTTTGTCCAGTTTTGATTTCATTACCTACTTCAACAAAAATACTATTGACCTTACCATTAACTTCTGATGGTATTTCCATTGAAGCTTTATCTGATTCTAAAACCAGAATTGTTTTGTCAGCTGTAATTACATCACCCACAGATACTTTAACCTCACTTACTTCCGCACCATCAATTCCTTCTCCTAAATCTGGCAGTTTAATCTCTTTAATCACCTTGACTCCTAAACGGTTATTGGACTTGGTTTTTCAGGGTCTAAATCATATTTTTTCATAGCACTTTGTATTATACTTGTTTCAATATTTCCTTCTAAAGCTAATGCCTTTAATGCAGTTAGTACTATATAATATCGATCAACCTCAAAAAATCTTCTCAGATTTTCCCTTGTATCGCTACGCCCAAACCCATCAGTTCCAAGTGCATAAAAATTGCCGGGTACATAAGGTCCAATTTGTTCAGAAACCATTTTTACGTAATCAGAAACAGCAACAGTTGGTACATTATTTTTACTTAAGCATTTTTCTAAATGTGATTTTTTAGGTGTTTTGTCTGAGTGAAGCAGATTCCACCTTTCTGTTTCTTCTGCATCCCTTCTAAGTTCACTAAAACTTGTTACATTCCAAATACCAGCTTCTATTCCCCAATCCTTTTTTAATAATTTTTCAGCCTCAAGAACTTCTCGCATTAAAGGGCCACTTCCTAATAATCTTACTCTAGGTGTTTTTGTTGATTTTATTTTATATAAACCATTTATTATATCTTTTTGTATTTTAGCTGGCATTGGAGGGTGCACGTAGTTTTCATTTTCCAAGGTTAAATAATAAATTACATCTTTATTCTCTTGACACATTTCCACGAGTCCACGATGTATAATTGTAGCAATTTCATAACCATATGCCAAATCATAGGCTTTAATATTAGGTGTAGCCGCAGCAGCCAAATGACTATGACCATCTTGGTGTTGTAAGCCCTCACCATTTAATGTTGTTCGACCAGCTGTACCCCCCAACAAGAATCCTCGCGCTTTCATATCACCTGCTGCCCAAATCAAATCCCATGTTCTCTGAAATCCAAACATTGAATAATATATATAAAAAGGTATCATCTTTATACCATGATTACTATAGCTTGTTCCAGCAGCAATAAATGATGATACAGCACCAGCTTCATTAATCCCCTCTTCTAATATTTGCCCATTAGTTGCTTCTTTATAATATAAGAACTGATCAGAGTCAACGGGGTCATAGAGCTGTCCTGCGCTGGAATAGATTCCAAGCTGTCGGAATAATGGATCCATACCAAACGTTCTAGCCTCATCTGGTATTATTGGCACAATATTTTGACCGATATCTTTATCTTTTGCCAATAGAGTAATTAATCTGACATAGGCCATAGTTGTAGATATTTTTCTATCTCCACTACCATCAATTAATTCTTTAAAGATAGATATATTTGGAACTTTTAGTTTTTTAGATTTATCAGACCTTGATGGTAAAAAACCACCTAGCTTCTTTCTTTGATCAATAAGATATTTATATTCTTTAGTGTTTTTATTAAACCGATAGAAAGGGGCTTTCATTGCCTCTTCATCATTAAATTTTAGGTTAAACCTATCTCTAAAATATAAGAGTTCTTTTTCATTAAGCTTTTTTTGATTGTGTGTTATATTTCTACCTTCACCAGCTTCACCTAAACCATATCCTTTTATAGTTCTAGCTAAAATCACTGTAGGTCTATCTTTATGATTAATAGCCTCATTATAAGCGGCGTACATTTTTTCAGGATCATGGCCGCCTAATCTTAATCGTTCTAATTGTTTATCAGAAAGGTGATCAACCATTTTTAATAGTTCAGATGATTTGCCAAAAAAATGCTCACGTATATATGCGCCATCTTCTACAATATATTTTAATAAATCCCCATCAACAATTTCTTCCAGTCTATTTAAAAGCAACTCATTAGATTCATTCTCAATCAACTCATCCCAATCGCTTCCCCATATTACTTTTATTACATTCCATCCAGCGCCCCGAAATGCACCTTCTAATTCCTGTATAACTTTTGAGTTTCCCCTTACAGGACCATCTAATCTTTGAAGATTACAATTAACTACAAAAACAAGGTTATCTAATTTTTCTCGCGTGGCCAAAGTTAGCGCACCAAGTGCCTCAGGTTCATCCATTTCTCCATCGCCTAAAAACGCAAATACTTTTCTAGAAGATTCTTTTTTTAGTTTTCGATCAGATAAGTAACGCATAAATCGAGCCTGATATATTGCCATTATTGGGCCTAAACCCATAGATACAGTGGCAAACTGCCAAAAGTCTGGCATTAAATATGTATGTGGATAAGATGACAGTCCACCCTCTTCTGATAGTTCCCTTCTAAAATTATGTAAATGCTTAGCATCTAGTCGTCCTTCAAGATATGCTCTTGAATAAATCCCTGGAGATGCATGGCCCTGAAAAAATATTAAATCTGCCCCATCCTTATGATTAGGTCCTTTGAAAATATGATTGAAAGCAACTTCATAAAGAGTTGCTGCAGATGCAAATGTTGATATATGACCACCAATTCCAGGCGTTTCCTTATTAGCTTTAGTAACCATAGCCATAGCATTCCATCGAATAATAGATTTAATTTTTCTCTCAAGAATCCTATCACCAGGATAAGAAGGCTGGTCCCCTGGTAAGATTGTATTTATAAATGGTGTATTCGTATTAAATGGTAAGCGAGCACCGTTGGCTTGAGCAAATTCTATAAGTTTTTCTAATAGATATCTGGTACGCTCATACCCGTGCTCTTCAAGAGCATCTTCAATTGACTCTATCCACTCTTTCGTTTCTTGAGGGTCTATATCTTTATATTTTTCCGCCATATATATGATTTATTTTTACGGATTATTTATTAGGAAATTACATCCTTTATTGAAAACAGATTGAGATTTATCTCTGAAAAGAATTTTAAATATCTTTAAAGAGTTTTTATTTATATTGAATCAATATCTATATTATTCTTTTTAAGAAAATCTATAGTTTTACTACAAATAGGGGCAGATGTATATAAACGAATTTTTGTATTTTGAATTTCATTTATTTTTTTTGCCTGATTTAAAACTCTTAGACCATCACTCATAATAATTCTACTTTTTCTGTCTATAATAATTCCAATATGATCATCACTTTGAACTAAATTAATTCTCGAGCTCAAACCAAAGTCTACAGCTGATATTTTTTTCAAAACTAATTAGTATTTTGCGGGCGCACCATTTTTAGGTGTTGAGTATACAATAAACGATCTTATATCTTCATTAGATTTTCTTAAATCTTCTTTTCTGAGGTACATCATATGTCCGCTTCTATAACCTTTAAAAATCAACCTGTCTTTCATTCTACCACTTGGGTCCAGACGCCACATAGTATATTTTGCATCAAAATATTTTGTTGCACCATCATAATAACCCGACTGTATCATTGTATGTAAATATGGGTTTTGAGCCATTGCTTGCCTAAGATTCTCACCAGTATTATTGTTTGATCTGTCCCAAGGCCTTACTGGACCAAACATATTATATTTTACATCTGTTTCAAATTTTAATACATTTTTATAATAGTAATTTATTGCCGGGGTGAAAGAATGAAGCCATGAGGTTAATTCAGAATTAAAATCAGGACGCTCCCCACCTTTGGTTTTATCTAAACCCTTATAGCGTGAGTCTAAACGACCAACTGTGTAGCCTTCTTCCCTTAATAGTTCTTTCCAAAAAAATGATGTTGGAACATCTAGATTATAAGAAAGAATTGATTCTTTTGATATGCCAGAAAAGCGAGACATGGTTTCAGCCGCCTCATCTCTGGTTTCACTAGATACATACCCACCTTTTGCCAGGATAGGCATTAATTGGTTTATAGAATAATCCTCAGATAGTTGTAAAACTTTAAGTAAATCTTGTGCCTGAAGATCTTTGGGTAATTTTTTATGATACCATGCAGCGGCAGTAAAATATGGTAATCTAAGCGAAGCGCCAAGAGGGCCAGCACGTCTACCAGCACCAGAATCAATTCCTAATTCTGTTGGAGAAACCAATATTACCCCATTTAAATACATCCATTGTCGATTTTGTAATGCATGCGCGAGTCCAGAAACACGTGTTGTCCCATAGCTTTCCCCAATAAGATATTTTGGAGATTCCCACCGATTTACACGCTGGATAAATGTATTGATCCATTCAGCTAAATATTTTATATCTGCATTTACGCCAAAAAAGGTCTCTTTTTTTACTTTTTTATCCAAAATTCGTGAATATCCTGTGTTAACAGGATTGACGAATACAATATCAGCTATATCTAAAATGGAATATGGATTATTTTTAACACCGTATGGCTGAATTGGAAACCCCTCATCATCAACATTAAGTATCATTGGGCCAGTGTATGCTAAGTGCATCCAGACGGAACCAGAGCCGGGGCCACCATTAAAGGAAATTAATATCGGACGGCTAGCACGATTACTTATATTTTGACGCTCATAATAAGTATAGTGTACTGCTGCTATTGGCTTACCATCGTTGTCCCACACTGGTTGTGTTCCGGTTGTAGCACTATAATTAACCTTTTTGTTTTTAATTTGTGTACTATGAAATGTAACAATTGCAGTATCACCTGGAATAGATACAGATTGGGCTTTAATTATTCCTAATATGATAAAGATAAAAATAAATTTCTTTTTCATTTTTTATTCCTTTAAAATTAGCTTAATTGTTTAAACGGGTGCTATATAGCTTTCCCTTATATATAAATGTCATTTGATTATTTTTTCTTGCATTAGAGAAAGCTTTTTTAAAACCATCTAGAGAATATACAGATTGATTTTCATCAACTTCTACTTCCAAAACCAGACTTTTTCTTTTACCAGATAAAATAACACCCTCTTCATCAATTCTAGATATTATATAAGGGCCAATCTTTGATCCCAATGAATAGAGTTTATTATTAATAATTGCACCCAGTGGTTTAGACAATATTGTTTGAGTTAGTAAATATTCTTTTTTAAATGACATCTGGCTCTCAAAATCTCTCTTCTTATTAGATAATCTTGATTCTGAAAAAATGTCATTTTTCCAATTAATTTGAGTTGATAAAATTTCATTAGGTATTTTAGGAACTGTATTTTTTATTTTTTCTATATTTATATTATTATCGTAGATATTTTGATTTTGTAGCGATCTATATAAAAACATATTAAGGGATGCTTCCACTTGTCTTTTATTATTTGTAGACTTGATTTCCATTGCATTTATGAGATAGCTCATTTCAGATAAAGCATTAATTAGTAAACCGATATTTAAAAAAGCCCCTCTTATCGAAAGCTCAACATTATACCTTTCTACCTTAACGGTAAGACCTTGAATAGCATTTTGTGGGATATCAAGAGTGTTCTTTAATCTAGGAATTAGTTCATCTATCGAAACATTATATTTTTTGCAAATATCTTTAATTTCATTTAATGCTAAAACAACATCGTCATCATTTTCGAAATAAGATGCTAGTGACGATATGTTTTTTATGTACCTATCATATTTATTTTGTAAATCCAATATTGATTCATTATTTTTTTCAAAAAGTTTAATATTAGATTTTGTAAGATTAATTTTTTCTTTGGTTTCTTTTTGTAAATCTATAGAAACAAAGTTATAATAACATATTCCAATGATTAATAATAACGTAGTAGCCATTTTATATGAATATATTTTCATATTGTAATATCTATAGTAAAAAGTATACTGCTTTGTTTAATGGTTTGTTGATTAATTAAAACAGCATCTTTTATAAGATTTTGTTTTTTTATATCGCTTATCATTTGGTTTAATATTCGCCTTCCACTTGAGCCCGCAACTCCAATTTTACCATAGAGTGATACAACAAAGTTTCCGCTTTCTTCTTTTTGATTGAGCGTTAATCGGCTAATACTAGTTGCATCAGGAACTAATGATGAAAGCAATTTTGTAATAAGAACACTTTTTTTTGAATAATGTTCATCAAAAGCTTTTGTTTTGACTAATTGCTCACCAACAATATTGCTTTTTATTAAAGATAATTTTTTTTCTTGAATGGGAAGGAAATGATTTAGATCTCTTGATAATATATAATTATTTGAAGAGAAATATATAAGTGAAATTACTATACTAGTTTGGATTATTACACCAACACCTGTTCTCCAAATAGATGAAGATGTTTTTGATGATATAGTTTGATAATCAAAATTTTGAACCTTATCTATGCTATCCTTTTCAACAATAGTTTCTTTATTATCTAATTTTTCATTATCAGAGGACTTTTCACTTTCTTCAAAGGGAGTTTTCTCATTGATATGTGAATAGTCACTCTCGTGTTCAGAGTCTTCAATTTCAACTGATTCATCAGTGCTGATTCCAGATTCCTTTTTTAATTGATCTAGGCTTTCCTTCACAGATGGTTGAGCCTGCTCAATTAACTGACGATGTTTGCTGATATCAATTTTTAAGCGAACCTCATCTATATCTTCTTCATATTTAATAAGCTTCGTTTTTTGCTTATCTAAATATTGACTGTATGTTTCATCTTTTTGTCCAGTTAGGGCAGCTTCTTCAATTATCAACTTTAATTTCGCATATGATCTTTTTGTTATGGTGACATCTGACCCTATAAGTGTTTTGGTGGCTTTGTTTAATTTTTTTTCAAATTCTTTTTTAGCTGCCTTTACTCGTCTTTTACTAGCCACAACCGAACAACGAATTTTCTTTTTTTGTAATTCATCAAAGTGATTTTCTATCGTACTGTAATGATCACACCATAATATATTATATGATTCAGATATTTTTGATTCAGGTTCAAGCGACATAATCAAATCATGATATTTATTTATTTCGCGCTCTATTGCTACAAAATCATTTGCGGTTGAATTATCATTTATATTTAATAATAAATTGATGATGTTGGATTCACCATTTGATAGTTTGAGTTGAAACAACTGATATTTTTGTTCCTCTATGCTCTTTCTTATAGATTTAAGATATTCATTATAATCTTTATCTTTCTCTGCAAGGTCTTTACCCTTATCTATAATTTTTTCAAGCTTTTTTATTGTGTCAGATACACTTTTAAAATCCTTTATAGAGCTAGTTGTTTTAGTATTAATATCTCTTTTGATTTTATACTTATCAGCTAATTTCGAATGAACTGAATTAATATCAACTTTAGCTTTTTTATCTTTACTCATTATTTTTTCTTTTTATTAACAAACCTTCCAACGGCTAAAGCAACTTTGTCATAACTTTGTGCAACCATACTACCCGGTGAATATTCGTGTATAGATTGACGGCTACTGTGTGACTTAGCTATGATATTAGAATATGGTATAGTAGCATTAAAAACCCCAGAAGAAAACTTATCATCTGCAACCTTCTTCATCTCTCTTGACTGTGCGGAATTATTTACATATTTTGTTAATAGAATAGGCAGTGGTTTTATGCGTGGATTAAGTTTCTTTACATCATCAATTATTTTTTTGATAACTACTCGCGCATCCAAGGACCATTGATCTTCCGCACTTAATATATACCAATACCAATTACTTAGGAGTAAAGCATTTAATGTAAGCACGGATGCCTTTTGAGGGGGGGTGTCAAAAATAATATAATCAAATTGAGATTTAAGTTTTCTACTAAAAAAATGAATGAAAAGTCTAAAAATATTTGTATCTAATAATGATTTCATTTCAACTTCAGTACTATCCAACATAAGGGTAGATGCTAAAAGCTTGATATTGGGGTTTCTTGTAGAAACTATATAGTCAGATGCACTATCTCCAGATGATTTCAATAAATTAGTAATGTTTTTTCCGTTTTCGACAACATCTCTATTGTAGTTTTTCGCAAGTGTTGATGAAGAGTTTGCCTGAGCATCAAGATCACAAACAAGAACATTTTTCCGTTTATTAGCAAGACTCCATGCAAAATTTATTGCCGTTGTTGATCTGCCAACACCACCTTTATTGCAAACGATAGTAATTATTTGTGTTTTTTGTTTGGCCATTTGCTTTTTTTATAACTCACTTAATAATTGACACACCCTCAGATGTAGCTTCTAAACCATCTTTTGATGTAGAGAGTTTAGTGTTTAATCTTAAATCATTTCCTATTTCATATCTATTATTATCATCTCCCCCATCCCACTTCATTTTTTCTTTGAAAAATCGGCTCTCTAAAAATACACTAATTTCATATGAGTTTGTTGTATTTAAGGACTTATAGGCAATAACACATTCTATGGGTATTCCATTATTGTCAAATTGGCTTTGCTTAGTCTTAAGAGTATCATTATTTATTAAACTATTTCCATTCTCCCAGTTATCAAGATTCTGTTTCCTTTGATTATTAGCTTGTGGCAAACTTTGTATTTCAGGTTTATTGGCATTTAGAAGCGAATGATATAATTTATTTTTTACATTTGTAACGTAAGTATTTAAATCAAAGTTTATTATAGTACTATAAATATGTTCAGCAGTTTTCAATGATTTATAATAATAGTAATTAAACGGTAGTGTCACGCTTGTATATGCGGGGTCTCTAAATATATTCGTTAATAATTTCTCATTATATAGAAGTTCACTGATATTATTGTTTATTCCAGATTTAGGGTATTCACCATTAACTGTATAATAAAACTGTATTGATTTTGATAAAGCACGGGCATTAAATATTCTTAATTGATCTCTTGATGCTTTCATAGCTTCAATGCTTACAGTGGACATGAAAAGTATTAATGAAAAGAAAATAACAAATTTTGTAAAATATTTCATTAATAAGTAATCATGGTTTTTTATTGGATAATTTCTATCGAGCTTATTATGTTTTGAGTAAAATCATAACCAATGATAAATATTAAAAGTAAGGACAATACAATTAACAAAGTAAATGACTGCTTAAATATATCAGTAGAATTAATATTTAAATCAACGGGAGCATCGGTATCTAAAGCTTGTGATGCAGTAGATTTTAGATTTTTAGGTTTAAGTATAGTGTCATAATCTGGCTTAACAGTCTTTTTGTTGGTGTCTCCAACTTCAGCAGGCTTCTTTATCATGCCATGTATATATAAATCACAAATTTTACATTCAGTATCATTGATAGTTAAACGCTCATTACAATTAGAACAAATATAAGTGTTAGAGAATGGGTAGGCTGGGTCGCGAGGGTCAGATAGTCTATGAACGAGGTTTTTCATATTAAAAATTACAAATAATTATTCAGATGGATATAAAAAAATTAAGAATGAATAACTACACTGACTAAGTATGAACAGTAAAACATAAATCGTAATGGGATATATATTTTATTAGTCACAACTAAAAAAAGAGTAAAAAATAATAATAGAAATATTTAAGGCTAATACTTAATTATAAGATGACCAAAATTAAATCAATATTTTATTTTATATAAAATATAGTTACGTCGGTAGAATTAAAAATATATATTAAAATCTCACGTTAATACTTAATTAGAACGTAAATAAATACCTGATTATTATGTATAATTAAAGCAATTAAGTGTTAAAACTGCATTATTTGAATAAAAAGTGCAAATAATTAAGAAAATACTATTATTTTAATTGGTACAATTAATTATAAAAGGAGAAAAGATATGGATAAATATATTATTTATCATAATTCGAGATGAGGTAAAAGTAGATCTGCTTTGCAGTTGCTGCGTGACAGCAATATTGAACCTCAAATAATAGAGTATATTAAAAATCCTCCGTCAATAGTCGAATTAAAAAGGATTTCTAGATTATTAGGGCTAGATCCATCGGAATGGATACGTAAAACGGAAAAAGACTATAAAAATAATAATCTAAAGGACATAAAAGATAGTGAGAAAATATTTTCTTTAATGAGTAAATACCCAAAATTGATTGAAAGACCAATTGTTATATATAATGAACAGGCAGTGATTGGCAGACCCCCTGAAAATGTATTAGAATTGAAATAAAATATTTTTTACTTACCTTAATAGATAAAGTATTAATAATATAACGCTCGTCGATAATTATCGGTAATAATTAATAAATATATGTAAATTATACATAATATATTAAGTTACATCAAGTTTTAAAATGGTCTCACGCTCACCACTTTTATTATATTTTAAAGTTTTCTCTACACTATTTTTATGTATTAATTAGTAATTCCATATAATTAATATTTTTTATAATCTTCAATTATTATCAAATATTTCATGTTTCGATTAATATTTTAACAATATTTTTATTTATCATTCTTTTTTGATCATTTTTTAATCAAAATCTTTTAAATAATATTTATTTTCAATTTAATTGGGCTCATTTTCTTATTTTAATTCTACTATTAATTCATCATTACTTGGCATATTGTGATACTATCCGTTTGTATTATTTAATTAATCATATTTCATGGTTATTTTTTATCTTATTTTGATATAAATAACTCTATAATATTATTTTTTATAATATTATTTATTTTAATTTTTGGTTTTATATATTTTATTCACTGTATTTTCATTTCAATATATTTTTATTTATATTACTTTATTCCGATAAATAACTTGATGATATACTATATATTATCCGAAATTCCGAATAGTAGTAATTAGTTAATCCTTGTTTTTATGCCTGATATAGATATATATAAAACCATAATTCAAATTGTTGATACTGACAACATTAATGATTCGACATCAAATAGATCATTAATAAAATTTCTTTTACCAATTGATTCAGCATTTGGTTATTATACTGGTAATAAGGCTGAGTTCTATGACCCCCAGGAGGACCAAATATTTTATAGAAATTTTAAAGTTGAAGATGAAGAATCACGTTTGAATTCAATTAATTATATTAATGGTAGAATAGATTATTATAATAGACACTGCGATGAGCAAATAAATAAGGGCGTATTATCAAGAAACGAATTTAGTAAAATACCCCACGTTTATCATTGGGCTGTTAAACTCCGACTTGTTAACCCAATAGTTCAGTCTACTACTGATTTTATGTTACGTAATAACATCGCTTTCGTACGCATTGTAGATGATGAATATATATACAAATGTGCTCGACATCTTTCAACTGATGTTTTTATTCCACGTTTTAATAAAATGATTTACGATTATTTGATTTCGTTAACTAAAGGTAAAACTTTAGTTGTCCAAAATACTTTTTATAATCCTATATTAGAATTTGAGGACTGGTTTATGTCATCAGGGTTAGATATTGACAAAACACCTAGTTTGTTAAAAGGATTAAAGGGTGTAAAAAAATCTATATCACCTGTCATTTTAGATGTTGATACTAAAACTACATCTATTAATATGAAACCAACTGTTAAAGCAAATCCTGATTACAAAAAGTGGTATCAAAGTCCTATTGAAGCTAAAATAGTAAACTTGATAGAGAATGATTCCCTTGATACTTTTGTTGATGATTGTCGATTTAAGAATGTTAATAAAATCAACATTAAGAAATTATCTGAGAAGCTAAACTGTAGTGATAAAACCGCGAAAAAAATGCTTCAGTTACATGCTCCATATATTTTAGAACTATAAATCATGAAAGTACAGATTTTTGTTACCGGGGGTACATTCGATAAAGAATATAATGAGATTTCAGGTGAGCTAAAATTCAATAATACTCACCTTGAAGAAATATTAGAATTAGGTAGATCACAAGTTAATACTTCTATTAAAACATTAATGATGAAGGATAGCCTTGAGATGACCGATAAAGATCGATCACTGATTTTGAGTGAATGTAAAAAGTCAGATGTTGATCAGGTAATTATAACACATGGAACTGACACAATGGTCGAAACCGCAAAATTTATTGCTAAAGAAAAGTTAAATAAAACTGTAGTTTTAACAGGTGCAATGATACCAATCAATTTTGGCAGCTCTGATGGATTGTTTAATCTTGGTAGTGCACTAGGTTTTGTTCAAAGCTTGCAATATGGAGTGTATATTGCAATGCATGGTAGATGTTTTTCTTACAATAAGGTTAAAAAAAATCTACAATCAGGTATATTTGAATTAATATAGTTTTACTCATTTATCCCAATCGATTTCAATCATTTCCGTTTGACGGGGATCAATATATTCACACACTTTTCCATCGAAAAATGCATCTTCTTCTAACATTATTGCTACTTCTTTTTCCCATTCATCTATAAAAATTTTTGCATTGAGTTCTATTGAGTAAGCAGTATTTGCAAAAAGGGGATAGTCACCATTTACAGGTACCCCATTTTGTTTGTCCCACATTCCAATGGTTGGGCCAGATCCATGACCATAATATCCAATTGGATGTGTATAAATTTGGGGTTTTATACCCTCATCCTTAGCTTGCTTAATAGATGATTTTAGCATTTCATTTCCTGTACGGCCAACTTTGAATTGATCTGTCAAAATATCTTGCAAACGATTACCTGTTTTTAATGCAGTAACTAAGTAATCAGGAGTTTTAGATTCATTTGGCATTAATACATATGCATGTTGTTGTGTATCAGTATTTAAGCCAAGATATGTAATCCCAAAATCAACATGTAAAAGATCTCCAGGGAGAATTACATTATCCGGTTTAGATTTTGAAAAAGATGATAAAAAATCAAATTTGTTGTTATCATTCCGTTGAATATCAACAGACGGATGAAACCACGTTACAAGATTAAGATCACGAATTCTTTCACGAAACCACCAGACTAAATCATCTGTAGTAGTAACCCCTGGCTCAATAACATTAGACGAAAATCCTTCTTTAATTATTTTGTGCGCAATATTGCATATGTTTGGATATAATTCCATTTCCATATCACTTCGAGTTTCAAGCCACCCAATTGCAACTTTTTCTGCACTAACCACACGATTTTTATATTTATTAGGTAGTGATTTTAAAAACAGTTCGTTTTCTACTGCTGTTAACCCATCTGCTTGAGCAAAATATTGACTTTTATTTATTCCAATTTTATCAGGATTTTTATCAATAATTAGATCAGCAAGAGCACGATATTGATTTGGTTGTTTTTCTGGATCCCATGACTTTTTGAAAACCTCACCAACGTCGTACCTAGCAATTGCATAAGTTTCAAGAGGCATACTGTTACCTGGGTCAAAGATAACTAAAACCGTTCTTCTTCTTGCATTAAGCCAAGTTGCTGGTAACATAGTTCGAATAACTGGATCCTCATTATATTCTCTGGCTATAATAACCCACATATCTAGTTTGTTACGTTTCATAATCTCGGGCAAAACACTTGTAAATCGATCTTTCAATAATTTATTTCTAACCTCAGCTCTTTCTCTCATTGGTAATATTTGATTTTTTAAGGCATCTTGTTTGGTATCCAGCTTTCCGCATGCATTTGAAATAAAAATAATAATTATTGATCCGAATAGCTTTAGTAGTTGTTTCATAACACTCCGTTTTATAATATTTTTTTTGTTAATTTGTTGGAAGTTAAGTTTGTGAATAGATATAATAAATAAAAAGAAATTATAACTATTTAGAAAGAAGAAAAGGACATCAATGTATTTTATTTGTTCAGACTGTAAAAAAGAATTAGAAGAATTATCTCGACCATTAGGACTTTGCAAATGTGGTAAACCTCTTGAGGTACATTATTTATGGGAAAATCAGGCGCGTAGCATCGATATTAATGATAATGAAAAAACACTATGGAGATATAAAACTGTTCTTCCTGAAGTAAATAATTTTATAAGTCTTGGCGAAGGACATACTCCTTTAATACCTATTGGAGAGAATCTTTTTTTAAAAGATGAAACGGTAAATCCAACAGGTTCTTTCAAAGATAGAGGGATGGCTCTTGCAATCACGATGGCAAAAGTTCAAGGTGTGCAGCAAATTTGTTTACCTTCTGCAGGAAATGCTGGTATATCTGCTAGTGCATATTGCAAAGAAGCTGATATTGAATGTCATGTATTTCTACCGGAAACGATACCTGATGAATTCAAAAAAGAAACTGAAAAATTTGATGCTAAGCTGACTTTAGCTGGGCAAACTATTTCAGATGCCGCAAAGGAAATGTTGAAAAATAAAGAAGATAATTGGTTCGATATTTCAACATTAAAAGAACCTTTTAGGGTTGAGGGTAAAAAAACATTAGGATATGAAATAGCCGAGCAATTGGGTTGGAAATTTCCAGATGTAATTATTTATGAAACTGGGGGCGGAACGGGTCTAATTGGTATGTGGAAAGCATTTTTGGAAATGAAAAGCTTAGGTTGGGTAAAAGGAAAACTTCCAAGAATGGTTGCCGCACAATCAGATGGATGTGCGCCTGTAGTGAAAGCATTTCAAAATTTAGAGAAAACGACAAAATTTTGGGATAATAGTTCTACTATTGCATTAGGCTTAAACGTGCCAGGACCTCTAGGTGGATCATGGATTTTAGACGTATTGTATAATAGTAATGGGATAGCATTAAGCGTGCCGGAATCAGAACTTTCAGATTTAACAACAATGTTCAATGAATTAACAAATCTTAATGCAAGTGCAGAAGCTGGTGTAGTGTGGGGTGCATATTATTCACTAATTAATCGAAATTGGATACACCCTAAAGAATCTGTAGTATTATTTGCAACAGGCATAGAACGTTGTAAATTCAAGTAATTTTATAAACTCACTTTATGATCAAATTAACAAGATTTACTTTCATAATTTTTATTGGCTTAATTTTTAATTCTTGTGAGCCCATCGCAAATCAATTCGATGATTTTGAAGATGCAGTGATGTATGAATCTTTAATAATCAAAGAATTTCCATCTAAAAAAACAATTAAAGTTATGACATGGAATATTCGTTTTGGTGTTGCAAGATTAAGATTTTTTGGAGATGGTTGTGGTGATCGAGTCATTATGACAAAAAAAGAGGTTTTACTTGGACTCGAAGGCCTAGCAAATAAAATAAAAATAGAAGACCCAGATATTTTACTCTTACAAGAAGTAGATATTCAGTCAAAAAAAACAGCTTATATTGATCAAGCACAATGGTTATTAGATAATACGGAAATGAATTATGGTGCTTACGCATCGATGTGGCAATCACAAGTTATTCTTGCGGATGGCTTAGGAAGAGTAAATACTGGCAATCTTATTTTATCTAAATGGAAACTAAAAGATGCTGAACGCTATCAACTTGCATTACGAGAAGATCAAGATGGACTAACTAAATATTTTTATTTGAAAAGGAATGTCCTTAAGGCAAAAGTTGAAATGCCAAATAATCCTTTTTATGCTGTTAATACTCATCTAACAGCATTTGCCGAGGATGATAGTACTAAGTTGCGTCATATTAATGGCTTTAAAAATATTTTAGATGGTATAGTTGCTGATGGTCAAAACTTTGTTGCGGGAGGTGATTTAAATGCATTGCCTACTAATGCGTCCAAATTAGATTATTGCTTAGAGGATCAATGTGAAAATGAATCATATCATTCAGATAAAGAGCCAGGCCACAAACCTGGAGCATACTTTGCGAAACAAATTGATGGTTTGTCAGATTTATATAAAACATACAAACCTGCAATTTCTCTTGAAGAATATGGAGCAAACGAATTAAAACATTTTACTCACAGTCCAGATAATAAATTAAAATTAGATCGTAAACTCGATTATTTATGGACCAACACTTCTTGGTCAAATAGTATTACACATCAGGAAGCAACGACATTATCTGATCATATTCCAGTAAGCGCCTTATGGGACGTAAAATGAATAAAAAAATACTCAAATTCACTTTTTCGTTATTAATAATGACAGCAATAAATGCTCAATGGAAATCTGAAACTGCATTCACTCTTGAAAAAGGTCGTAAGGAAATTAGTTTATTTGCCCCATTTAGAATTGGACTTCAAAATAGTACAGAACTTGCTATTAATAAATTTCTATTAATTCCAAATGTGTCAATTAAACAGATAAGGCCATCGATAAATAAATGGTCAATGGCACAAAGGTTTCAATTGGAATATCCATCATTGGGGATGAAATGGCTTCAAAGTCCTTTGGGAAAAGAATTAGGTGATCCTAACATGTTTGCGTTGATTTCACCAGAATTTGAAATTCCACAAATGATTTCAATATATGCGGAAATGATTGGGACAACAGGATCAACTCAAAATGGTCAATTAACCCTTAATGGTGGACTAGGTTTTTCTTTGAACGGAAAAAATTTATCAGATGATGCCACGATTGATTTACCAATAATCTATCCAAGATTATCAATTTATTATAATCAAGTTTTAATTCAACTAGGTGGAGAATATTATAAACAGTTTTCAGAAAAACTAGCTTATCTTGTTGATTATGATATGTTTTTAATGCCAAATGGTAGAGGTCGATATGCCTTTGAACATAAAAGTGGAATGGTTTGGTCAAAGAATCAAAAGTTTAAAATTCTTTTTGGATATAAATTGACTGCAGGGGAATATCCGTTTGGAACGCAAGCGCATTTATTACCATTGTTGGACTTACAATTTGGCTGGTAATTCATTTAAACAATATTTAATAATATTTATTTCTTTTTCGTTTATTCAATCACAAAATGTTTTAAAGACGATTCCTATCATCGAAGAATTAGGATGTGGAAATTGTCATAGTGGTGTAAATGTTTCAACGATACTATTGAATCGAGCCCCTGATCTAAGTTATGCAGGACTTAAATATAATGAAGCATTTCTTTTTGATTATCTTAAATCACCCCAAAAAATACGTTATAATATTGGTAATTCAAGAATGCCAAACTTTGGATTTTCTGATGATGAAGCTTTGGCTCTAACAAAATATCTTATGTCCCGAAACATTTTACCAGACGGGATATCAATACAGTCAAAATCAATTAAATCAAATAATAATGGATTTGATTTAATTCATCAAGAGTATCAGTGCACTGCATGCCATACTTTAAATGGTGTAGGTCAGTTGAAATCAACAGATCTTAATACTGCTACCGTAAGATTGCAGAATAATTGGTTGTATGACCTTTTATTGAATCCAGATTTATACGTTCCTAAAAAATCGCCAATGCCAAAATTTTTTGAAGAAGGTGATTTAAATGATGAAAAAAATATAACGAAAATGATTGGATTTCTTTCTCATATATCTAAAGACAAAATGATTGAATTAGAACGTGAATTAAATAAATCAAAACAAAAATACCCTAAAATTTCTAAGAAAAATGGTAAGAATATTTTTCTTTCACAGAACTGCCAAGCATGTCACAAAATGAATGGAGAAGAGAATTGGTTTGTTTCTCATAATGCCCCTGATTTAACTGCACAGAAAATGAAGACAAAACCAATTTGGTTAATGAATTATTTGCAAAGCACACCACCGATTAGACCTAATGGATATTTTCCTGGGACAGGTAGTCGTATGCCAAACTATAATTTAACAAAAGTAGAAATAGAAAAAATTTATACATGGCTTGGAAAAGGAAATCTAAAAACAAAATTTAAAACAATTTCACCCTTTCAATCACAAAAAGTAAAAAAATTACTAAATGATCATTACTCTTGCTTGGGCTGCCATCAGCTAAATGGCAAAGGTGGAAAGATTGGCCCAGATCTCAGCAATGTTGGTAACCGCCTCACAGATGGATATATAAAAATGGCGATAGAAATGCCTCATATGGTAATGCCAGAAAGTATAATGCCTAAAATTGAAATCCCTCAAAATTTATTGCCATTAGTACAATCTTTTTTATCGAACAATAAAAATAATAATAATGTTAAATATGCTAATTTAATTTCCACGCCCCCTTATAAAATTGATAATGCTTATAAGGCAAATTGTGCACCATGCCATGGATTAAAGGGAGATGGCTTTGGGTTTAATGCTTCAAACCTTGATGTTTCACCAGGTAATTTTACAGATGGTAAAAAAATTAGTTTACGATCTGATAATGCATTGTATGATACAATTTATGGAGGTGGCAGAATTATGAATAAAAATCATTTTATGCCACCGTGGGGGCAAAAATTTGATAAAAAAGAAATAGTGGAATACGTATCTAAAATTAGAAAATTTTGTGAATGTGAACCACCAGATTGGTCAAAAAATTAATACTCCAAAATGAAATATAGTTTTTTAATTCTTGTATTTTTTAATTCACTATTTTTTGGTCAAAATAATCAATTTTCTGGTTCAGAGACATGTTCTTCTTGCCACCCGGATCAATATGATAGTTGGAAAGAATCGACCCATGGAAATGCGGGAGGAATACCAAACAAAGAACGGATTTTGGCGCCTTTTGATGGTCAAAAGATCGAATTAAAAAATGGATGGTTTGTACCCTTTAAAGAAAATAATCGATATTATTTTCGTTCTCAGGAAAATGGTTTTCCCGAAAAAAAATATGAAGTTTTCGGAGTTGTTGGAGGTGGATTTTTGTATGGAGGCGGAACTCAATCCTATTTTGGACTTTTCCCAGATGGCACAATGAGATTATTACCATTTGATTATAACCCAGAACGTAAGATATGGTTTTTTGAATCTAATAATTTATCAGGATGGCTTCCTGCATCTAAAAATATTTCACCAAGACAAATGTCAGAATGGCCACCAAATAGAGCATTGGGAACTCTAGAGGAAAAACAAAATTGCCAACAATGTCATGGTAGCCAGATTACAACTGCATTTGAATTAAGTAAAGGTAAATATGAGACAAGTTTTACTGATTTATCAATTAATTGTGAATCATGTCACGGGCCGGCTAAAGAACATGTAGAAATCATGAAATTTGGTAAAACAATAATTAAAGGATATACAGGGATTAAATCTTTAACAACATTAAACAAAGAGGAATCTGTAAATCTATGTGCACAATGTCATGCACTGAAAGATGTAATTAGACCCGGATATTTACCCGGCATGGATTTTGAAAACTATTTCAGCACAAAATTTTCTATGTTAGGTGATAATCCATATTATCCCGATGGAAGAGTTAAAGCCTTTGGATATCAGCAAAATCATATTTTTAGTGACTGCTATTTAAATGGCTCTATGACATGTGTAGATTGTCATAATCCTCATTCAAATAGTTATCAAGATATCAATCGCAATCCTCTTAAAGGAAGGTTTGATAATGGACAATGTATTTCTTGTCACGCATCTATTTCGGAAAATATTTCAGCGCATACTTTTCATGAAAGTAACTCTAAAGGAAGTCAGTGCACTTCTTGTCATATGCCGTTTCAGCAACATCGTGCTGTTGGTAATGAAATCAGATTTGCTAGAGCAGATCATACAATATCTATACCTCGACCAGATCTTGATAAAACACTAGGTATTACAAATGCTTGCTCACAATGTCATGATGAATTATCTAATAATCAAATTAGTAATCAAATTAAATCATGGTATGGGAAATTGAAGCCATTACATCCATTGGAATCAGCACTTTTTTCTTACATTGATAAAAATGATTCAAATAGTGATATGATAAAATTAATTGGTAGTAATCAAGATCCATACCCACAGGTTTTTGCAGGCCTGGCGGCGGCGTTTATGTCTGACAATGTAATGCAAGATTCAAAATTATATATTAATCGATTAATGAACTTATCAAACAATAAGGATTTAGATATTAAAAGCCTAGCACTCGCATATTTAGATATGATGGGCTCAACTAATCCATTATTATCAACATTTACAATTGACATCCTATCAAAATCAGGGAAAGATCAAAGTAAAATTAGAACACGTTGGTCAATTGCTTTAGCCTATAAAGCACAAGACCTATCTAATAAAGGATTATATTATGATGGAATTGAATTGTACAAGAAAGCTTTAACTATTTGGCCTAAAAATAATCGAGCTCGTAGGGGTTTAGCATCTACATATTTATTGATAAATGATATTGAAAATGCAATTATTGTTTATGGTGAAATTATTAAATCTAATAAACTTGATTGGCAGGCATGGGTGAGCCTTGCTAATGCGCAGGCAATTAACGAACAAAATGAAATAGCATTAGAAGCATATATGCGCTCTCTTGAGATTAATACTTACAATTCATCAGCTCATCTAGGTATTGGAAATGTTTTGTATAAAATGAAGAATTATGTTTTAGCTGAAAAACATTTAATTAAATCTATTGAGCTAGACCAATCAATGACAGACTCTTATATATATCTAGCGGCAATTCAAATACAACGTCAGGATTTTAAAAGGGCCACCTCATATCTTAATCGAGGATTGATATTAAAACCAGATCACGAGATCGGGAAAATGATGAAAGATGAATTAAATAAACTTGATGAATAAAAAATTATGCAGCCGGTTCAATTATATGATGCCATCTATTTATTTCTAGGTCTTTTAAAACCTGATTTTTATCAGATGCAGGCCAATAAATATTAATTATAGAAATTTTATTATTTTCCCCAATTCCTATCATTTGTTGAAAAGGGTTTCCACCAAAACTTCCCCCACTTGAAACTGTTCTATGTATTGAAATTCCATTTTTTAAAACAATCTCTATTCTAGCACCAATTGCTAACGCATTTGACTGTGAGCCATGAAGCGATAAACCAATCCAATTTGTATTCCAATTCCCAGGGTTTTCATAGAGTGTATTTTGATAAACACTTCCTTCGTATGCTCCTCCCATAACTGCATGTATATCAAGATCACCATCTTGATCTATATCAGCAAATGAAACACCGTGGCCTTTTTGAAGATGACCAAGCCTACTTTCAAAAGTAACATCTTTAAATGCCTGACCATTATCATTGATAAACATTCTATTAGGTTGAATTGATCTATAGTCTGGATCTCCAGTGCCAATATATAAATCTAAAAAACCGTCATTATTTATATCTCCGAAATTTGACCCCATAGTAAGCAAAGGATGATTCATATTTGTTTCAAAAGTCACATTAGAAAATGTACCATCTTTATTGTTCTTGTATAATCTGGGGGTTTCTCCATCATTTGGTATACCTAAATAATCCATTGCAACATGCCCAGTAGAATTATCATAGCCTGAAACCCAAATATCTTCCCATCCATCATTATTATAATCGAATATCCATGCAGGAAAACTATCTATAGGTTCCAAAACACCTGCTATATTGCCAATATCAGTAAATGACCAATTTGCTGTTTCACCATTATTTCGATATAATGAATTTGGTTGACCTAACCTTGAGATGAAAATATCAAGATCACCATCATTATCAATATCCCCCCAGACAACTGCTTTAATAAAACCAAAAATATTTAATCCTATAGATTGTGATTTTTCAGTGAAAGTACCATCACCATTATTATGGTATAGCTCAGAATTATATATCGGACCATTAGTTGTTTCATTTCCTATAATAAGATCTAAAAACCCATCATTATTGTAATCTCCCCAGGACGCAGTTTGTGTCGGAAACTCTGAATAAATATTTGCAGAAATTGTGACATCTATAAATGTACCATCACCATTATTTTTTAATAACGAATTAGGTATTTTACCATCTTCTGAAAACCATCCGCCCCGCAAAACAAATATATCTACAAATCCATCATTATTGTAATCTCCATGAACCATATTTAGGCCACCAGTAATTCCAATTAGATTTGATTTATCAGTTTGGTTGGAAAAATTACCGGTTCCATCATTTACAAATAGCTGGATTTGATTGTGACTTCCCCAAGATGATGCCAGTATGTCTATATCACCGTCATTATCAAAATCCTCGGTAATTGATCCACCAGCAAGACCAATATGATCTAATCCTATTTTTGATGCAATTTCTTTGAATTCTGGGAATTCAACAGATTTTGAACCATTTAATTTTGGAATTAGCCATTTTTTTGGTACACCATCAGGGAAATCACCCTTTAACATATATGCAAGATTTATTAGCCATCTGTAAACAAAATTATCTGGATCTATAGATAATAATTTTTTATAGATTTCAATAGCCTGATTGGCGCCAGTCTTATCTCGATGTATTCCTGAACCTCTAATAGGTATGATACAAGATTCTGCATTATGACCATCAAGACAATTAGTTTCTTCTCCCAATCGTAAATTGGTTATCGCCAAAAGATCTAACACTGAATTAATAAATTCCTCGGGGGCATTCAATTGTAATGAGTCAATAGTATTTAATACATAATTATATTGATCAATAGCTTGCTTGGGATAGCCAGCATTAAGCATTTCATTTGCTATGACTGCTTGATGTTGAAGCTTCGAAGCAATATCATTATCAAAATTTTGTTTTTGTAGCCAAGCAAGACGTTTTTTATTTTCATAAATATTTGTTTCTGGATTAGTAACGCTTGATTTTTCTGCAAGAATTTCAATCATTTTATTATGATTGCTTTTCTCTTGAGATTCGCACCCATTTAAATAAAAAATGATAAATATAAAAAGTGTCAGTTTAATTAGAGGATTCATTATATATAAGTATTTTACCCCAAATTTAATTGGTTATTTTGTATATTTGATTGCTTTTATCATATATAAGAGGAGGTAAGTAAATGCGAAAATACACATTGGTATTTTTATCGCTATTTCATATTTCAAGTGTATTTGGACAAGAAAAGCTTCACTTTGAATTTGGGATGGATTCATTAATAATGAATGTTGGTGAATCGAAAGAGATAACAATTAAATTATTAGATGAAAATGGAAAACTTGCACAAAATCCATTTTATGTTTTTGGAGAAAGAAAAACATTATCAGTTTCTCCTCGAATTAGTGATTCCACAGGCATTGCGAGTGTAACACTAAAAGCTCATAAGCCAGGGCGTTTGAGCTTAAGTACTCGAACTATTACAGTAAAACGGGAAGATCGTATTAGAGCAAACTTAATTATAAACGTACCCTCGCCTCCTTTAGATCGTATTGTTTTTAACCAAAGGCCTTCTAAACTTTACTCAGGTACCTCAACACCTTTATCAGTTGTGGTTTTTGATGAAGCCGATCTAAAGCGATCAGAATTAAATGTTAAATTAACATCTAGTAATAAAAACGTAGCTGAATTTGATATTCTTGGAAATTTAGAAACAAAGAAGTCAGGCAGTACTACAATTTCTGCTAGAATTGAAAACTTAAAAGAATCATTTAAAATTAATGTGGTGAAAAATCCTGTACGCAAAGTTACACTATCTTTAGATAAAGAAGAAATTAGAACTGGTGACGTTATTGTTTTGAATGCAAAAACTTTAAATAAAAGTGGTCGTATTATTGATGATATACCAATCACCTATTCTTACCATGGTCAAGCTGATTATGGTGAATTTGCGCTCCCCGCAGCAGGGTTAGTAACGGAAGATGGAAGGTTTGTTGCTGAAACTGCGGGTTTGTATACGCTTATTGCTTCTAGTAATGGTTATTCAGCTCAGAAAACAATTAAGGTTATTCCAAGAGATGTGAAGAAACAAGTAAAGTTAGTGGGGCACGGATTAATTTCGAATGTATTAACAGGTGACTTGTGGGTTTGGGCTGGCGTGGATAAGCATGAAGGAAAAGATTTTGCTGTAACAGGTACTTGGAGTTCTAATGGTGAAGCTTATTTTTGGGATGTTACAGACCCTTCCAATATGACGATTATTGACACAATAACTGTTGATGCTCGAACAGTAAATGATGTAAAAATCTCAGAAGATGGTCGTGTAGGCGTGATTACAAGAGAAGGAGCCTCAAATAGAAAAAATGGATTTGTAATATTAGATGTAAGTGACCCATATAATGTTACGATATCAGCCGAATATAATGATGATATGACAGGAGGAGTCCATAATGTATTTATATATGAAAATCATGTTTATGCTGTAAATAATGGTCGTAAATATGATATCATCAATATTGATGACCCTGCAAATCCTTTTCGTGTAGGTGTGTTTGAATTAGACACGCCTGGTCATAGTATTCATGATGTATGGATTGAAAATGGGATTGCTTATTCTTCAAATTGGAGTGATGGGGTTGTTGCGGTTGATATTGGAGGGGCAAAATTTGATGAAACAGATCGATCTAAATCACAGTTTAACCCATTGTTATCAAGAACAGGCCAAGGTAGTCCCTCAAATCCTGTAAAACTAGCTTCAATGGAAGATCCAACAGGACGCAATCATGCGGCTTTCCCATTTTTGAGTAAATCAACTGGGAATTTTTATATTATAGCAGGTGATGAAAATTTTCCGTGGGGTGTTTTAGCTACTAAAGGTCAGCCATCAAATCCGCGAGGAGGTTACCATTTTTTGAATTTTACTGATCCTGATAACCCAAAGGAAGAAGCTATTTATGAGGTACCAGAAGCTGGTTCTCATAACTTGTGGGTATTCGATGATGTGCTAATAGCTGGAAACTATCAAGGAGGATTACGAGTTGTAGATATTTCCGGTGATCTCCTTGGAGATATTTACAAACAAGGCCGAGAAATTGGTCTTTATGTACCTTATCATAAAGAAGGTAAAATACCAAATGCACCATTTGTTTGGGGGGCACAACCTTATAAAGATTATATTTTCTTTGCTGATATGAATTCAGGATTGTATTGTATTCAATTGGTTGACGGCCAGCCATCAGGTAGGCGGATTCCGTGATAGAGCAAACGTTAAAATTGTACTTTTAAGAATTTGGAGATTAAAATGAAAAAAATATATACAATAGTATTTTTATTATCATTTACTGGGTTATTTGGGCAACCACCAAGGTCCCTCAATACGGATCTTGAATTTGTTTTTGAACATCCATTGTTACTTCACCGTCTAGACTCTCTTTCACTGAATATTGGTGAAGAAGCTTCAGTATTGATTCGACTCGTTGATTTAAAAGGGAATCAAGTAAAAACCACATTTATGATTCGAGGACAAAGAAAAGCAATTGTTGCTGAGCCACGAAGAAGTGACACAACTGGAGTCGCAAAAGTAACAATAAAAGCACTTGATTCTGGAGAATTAAATCTTAGAGCGATGGCTATTGGGAAAAAAGGAAGAACCGTTGGTGCATTGAAAATTAATGTACCTTTAATTCCATTAGAAAAAATAACTTTCGTTAATCCGATCCAAAAAGTTTTTGTTGGAACATCCGTAAAATATTCTGTTAAAATTTTTGACAAAGCAAAAAGAATCAGAAAGAATATGAATGTTGTTTTTACATCAAGCAATAATAACGTAGCTGAATTTGATAATTTTGGCAATTTGACGATTAATAAACCAGGTAAAACAACTATTACCGCTACAGTAGATGATATAGTAGAATCCTTAGTTGTATCTGCCAAAAAAAACCCAGCAAGAAAAATAAAATTTGATATAAGTGAAAATCAAGTAAGAACTGGCGATGTAATAAAATTAAATGCTACTGTTTTAGATGGTCGGAATAAAGTTCTTGAAAATATTCCTATAGTTTTTTCTTTTTCAGGTAAAGCTATTAATCAAACTGATAATTTTATCAATAATCGATCAACTGAAAGTATTGGTTTACCAGCATCCGGATTAATTACACAAAATGGTAAATTTGTTGCTGAAACAGCTGGGATTTATACATTAACCGCCCAATCAAGCGGATTTTCAGCATCTAAAAAAGTCAAAGTTGTTCCTAGAAACGTACGTAAGAGGCTTGAAGTTGTAGGACACGGTACTATTTCAAATGTGAATACTTCAGATCTATGGGTTTGGCCGGGTGTTGGAAAACATAAGGGAAAAGATTTTGCTGTAACTGGTACACACAGTGCGGATGGTGAGGCGTATTTTTGGGATATTAGTGACCCAGCTAATATGGCAATAATTGATACAATAAAGGTTGATGCACGTACTGTAAATGATGTAAAAATTTCTGAAGATGGTAGAGTTGGTGTTATATCAAGAGAAGGGGCTTCAAATCGTAAAAATGGATTAGTCATACTAGATGTTACTGATCCATTCAATGTATCAATTATTAATGAATATAATGATGATTTAACTGGAGGAGTTCATAATGTATTTATTTATGAAGATCATATTTATGCATTAAGCGCTGGAAGGCGATATGATATAATTAATATAAGTGATCCTGCGAATCCATTTCGTGTGGGGTCTTATGAATTGAATACCCCTGGACACAGTATTCATGATGTCTGGGTAGAAAATGGAATTGCTTATTCATCGAATTGGAGTGATGGTGTTCATGTAGTTGATGTGGGTGGAATAAAGCAGAGCGAGAAGTCAAGAGCTAAAAACCAATTTAATCCGTTTTTAGCATTAGCAGGCAAAGGGAGTCCAGGAAATCCAATAAAATTAGGTAGCAAAGAGGATCCAAATGGACATAACCATGCAGCATTTCCATTCCAAAGTGAATCAACAAATAAATTTTATATTATTACAGGTGATGAGTGGGCAAAGGCTGTTCCAGGCTCACCAGAAAGAATATTCCAAGGAGGATTCCATTTTCTTGATTTTACAGATATAAAAAATCCTGTTGAAACCGCAATTTATCAGGTGCCAGAAGTTGGATCGCATAACCATTGGGTTAAAGGTGATACATTATTTGCAGGTTATTATTATGGAGGAATACGAGTTGTAGATATTTCAGGAGAACTAATGGGTAATTTATATGCACAAGGTAGAGAAATTGCCTTCTTCAAAGGTGTAGATCCTGATGGTACAACGGCTAATCAAACCAATGTATGGGGAGTGATTCCATATAAGGGATTAATTTATTTTGCTGATCTCAATAATGGTTTATGGGCTGTTAGACTAGTAGATAATGAGCCATTAGGAACAAATTAAAATGAAAAAATTAATTAAATTCCCAATGAATATTTACATTGACTATGCTTGTATTATATGAGATAGTCTAAAGGTGTAGTTTATTTTATCAGATTTAATTAATTTTTTCATTAAGCATGAATAAGAGGAGATTTATGAATAAAAGAAAATTATTATTTTTACCATTTTTAATTTTTGTAATGCTCAATGGCCAAGATGGTAATAAAGAAAAGTTTCATTTTCAATTTGAAATGGATTCATTGGAGATGAATGTAGGTGAGTCTAAACAAATAAAAATTAAGCTATTAGATAAAAATGGGGAATTAGCTCAAAACCCTTTTTTTATTTCCGGGGCAAGAAAATCGTTATCGGTTTCACCAAGAATAAGTGATTCAACAGGCGTTGCTATTGTCACTGTAAAAGCACATAAACCAGGCCGCTTAAGATTAGGGACTAGATCAATAACTGTCAAGCGAGATGAGCGAATAAGGGATTTTATTATTGTTAATGTTCCATATCCACCTCTTGATAAAATAGTATTTAATAAAACTCCTAATAAGCTATATGCAGGAACGGTAACAGAATTCCTAGTTGAAGTTTTTGATGTTTCAGGTTTGACACGAGAAGATATAGATGTAGAGTTAATATCTAGCAAACAGTCAGTTGCTGAGTTTGATGCTTTTGGTAACTTAGAAACAAAAAAACCTGGTAGAATAACTATTACTGCAAAAGCTCAAAATGTAAAAGAAACATTTAAAGTTAGTGTTGTAAAAAATCCAACACGCAGTGTTGTTATGAATCCAGCTGAAACTGAAATACGCACTGGAGATGTTCTTCATTTAAATGGCCAAGCTTTAGATAAAAGAAAGTCTATAATAAAGGATGCGCCTTTAACATATACATATTCAGGCCAGGCCAATTATGGAGAATTTGGTCTACCAGCATCTGGATTAGTTACGAATGATGGAAGATTTGTTGCAGAAACATCAGGACTTTATACTTTAACGGCATCATCAGGCGGATATTCAACACAAACTACCATAAATGTTTTACCTAGAGATGTAAAGAAAAAAGTTGAATTGGTAGGTCATGGATTAATTTCAGATGTTCTTACAAGTGATTTGTGGATATGGCCGGGAATTGGTAAACATAAGGGTAAAGATTTTGCTGTTACTGGCACATGGGGTTCTAATGGAGAAGCATACTTTTGGGATGTATCTAACCCAGATAGTATGATAATTATTGATACAGTCACTGTAGATGCGCGAACAGTAAATGATGTTAAGATTTCAGAAGATGGAAGGATTGGTGTAATTACACGTGAAGGAGCATCAAATAGAAAAAATGGGTTTGTTGTATTAGATGTCTCAGACCCATATAATGTTACAATTTCAGCTGAATTCAATGATGATATGACAGGTGGCGTTCATAATGTGTTTATTTATGACAATCATGTTTATGCTGTGAATAATGGTAGAAAATATGACATCATAAATGTTGATGATCCTAAAAATCCATTTAGAGTTGGTGTTTTTGAACTAGATACCCCTGGTCATAGTATCCATGATGTTTGGATTGAAGATGGAATAGCGTATTCATCAAATTGGAGTGATGGAGTTGTTGCAGTTGATATTGGAGGTACAAAGTTTGATGAATCTGATCGTTCAAAATCTCAATATAATCCATTACTAATCAAGGCAGGTGAAGGCAGTCCATCATCACCAAAAAAATTAGCAGAAATGGGTGATCCAACTGGACGTAATCATGCTGCATTCCCTTTTTTAAGTCAATCAACCAATCAATTTTATATAATTAGTGGTGATGAAATATTTCCTTGGGGTGTATTGGCAACACAGGGTAAGCCTTCAAATCCTAGAGGAGGGTTTCACTTTTTAAATTTTTCTGACCCTGATAATCCAAGAGAAGATGCAATATATCAGGTTCCTGAAGCAGGTTCACATAATCTATGGGTTCATGGTGATACGCTTATTGCAGGTTTTTATCAAGGAGGACTACGTATTGTAGATATATCAGGAGAATTATTAGGTGATATATATAATCAGGGAAGGGAGATTGGAGTTTATCAATCATCTCATAAAGAAGGTAAAATACCTAATGCACCAATGGTATGGGGTGCACAGCCTTATAAAGATTATATTTTTATAGCTGATATGAATTCAGGTTTATACTGTATTCAACTTGTTGATGAAAATAAATCAGATACGCCTTAGAAAAATGGAGATTAAAATGAAAAAGTTTTTTTTGACAATATATTTACTATTATTTAGTTTTGTTTATACACAAGAAACAATAGAAAATAAATTTGAATTTGTTTTTGAACCAGACTCACTTTTTTTACGTGTTGGAGAAACTGGATCAGTCACAATTAAATTGGTTAATTCTAATGGTGAATTAGCAAATAACCCATTTTATATTTATGGTCGTCCTAGAAGGTCCCTAGAGTCAAGTCCAAGGATTAGTGATTCCACAGGCATTGCGACCGTAAGTATAAAACCATATAAACCAGGTAAATTAACTTTAAGTGTTAGAAGTATTTCGCAGAAGAGAGAGGATAGAGTTTATGGTGGGATGACCGTTCAAGTTCCTTTTCCCCCATTGGAGAGGATAGTATTTGATAACCCACAAAAAAAATTATATCTAGGAACTTCTCTTCAATATAAGACAACAGTCTTTGATCAAGCTAATTTATTAAGAGATGACGCTAAAGTAGAATTATCAACTTCTAATAATAGTATTGCTGAATTTGATAATTACGGAAACTTAAAAGCGAAAAAAGCTGGTAAAGTAAAAGTTGTTGCTACAGCAGAAAATATTTCTGAATCATTTGAAATAAATATAGTCAAAAATCCGGTGAGAAAAATTTCACTTGAAACAGAAAAAAATATAATTCGAACAGGAGATGTATTACAATTTTCAGCGAAAACCTTAGATAGATCAGGTCGCCATATTAAAGATATACCTATTGTTTATTCATACAATGGCAAAGCCGAATATGGAATAGGGCTTCCCGCAGCAGCATTAATTAATTCTTCAGGTAAATTTGTTGCTGAGACTCCTGGTGTATTTACAATAACTGCACAATCAGGAGGGTTTTCTGCTAGGAAAACAATAAAAGTTACCCCTAGGAATGTTAAAAAGCGTGTAAGAGTGGTTGGGCATGGAACTGTTTCTGATGTCAATACTTCAGATCTATGGGTATGGCCAGGTGTAGGAAAACATAAGGGTAAAGATTTTGCGGCAACTGGTACCTGGGGAGCTAATGGTGAGGCTTATTTTTGGGATGTTACAGATCCTTCTAAAATGGCAATTATTGATACAATTACCGTTGATGCAAGAACTGTAAACGATGTTAAGGTTTCAGAAGATGGAAGAGTAGCTGTTATTACTCGTGAAGGTGCATCCAATCGTAAAAATGGATTTGTAGTTTTGGATATTACTGATCCTTTTAATGTAAAAATAACAGCTGAGTTTAATGATGATATGACCGGAGGTGTTCATAATGTTTTTATCTATGATAATCATGTCTATGCTGTAAATAATGGAAGGAAATATGATATCATTAATATTGAGGATCCATATAATCCTTTTCGTGTTGGTCGTTATGAATTAGATACTCCCGGACATGGAGTCCATGATGTATGGATAGAAGATGGTATTGCATATTCTTCAAATTGGGCAGATGGTGTGCATGCAGTTGATGTAGGTGGAATAAAATTTAATGAAAAGAACAGATCCAAGATAAAATATAATCCATTACTTGCAATGGCTGGCCAAGGTAGCCCAGGTAACCCAGTAAAACTTGCAGGAATGGCTGATCCTAATGGACATAATCATGCAGCGTTCCCTTTTATTAGCCAATCAACTGACAAGTTTTATATTATTGCCGGTGATGAATGGGGTAATCAATTTGGTATGGCAGGGGGTTTTCATTTTCTTGATTTCACTGATCCAAAAAATCCGAAAGAAAGTGCTGTGTATCAAGTTCCTGAAGCTGGTTCACATAATCACTGGGTTCATGGAGATACATTGCTCGCTTCATATTATCAAGGTGGTTTAAGAGTGGTTGATATTTCTGGTGAATTAATGGGTGATATTTATTCGCAAGGCAGAGAAATAGCATTCTTCCTTTCAAGTGATCCTGATGGTTTTATGGCTAATCGTCCAAATGTTTGGGGTACAATGCCATATAAAGGTTTAATTTATTTTTCAGATATGAATAATGGTCTCTGGGCCATAAAGTTAGAAGATGATAATAGATTTGGGACAAATTAAATGAGTAAAAATATGAAAAGAACTATACAATTAATATTCGTTGTCACAATAATGATTAATAATTTATTTGCAAAAGATTATTATATCTATTGCACTGCAGAATCCGAAGATGAAGTAGCTTTAATTCGTTTCGATGGAAAAGTTGCTCATGTTGAAAAGCGAATACCCGTAGGTGTATGGCCAGTTGAAATTGAAGGTCCTCATGGTATTTCAGTTTCGCCTGATGGAGATTATTGGTATTTGTCAATGGCACATGGTATGCCATATGGTCATTTATATAAATATGAAACAGGTACTGATAAGATGGTTGATCGTGTTGAGCTAGGGTTGTTCCCGGCAACAATGGGAATCTCTAATGCCACAGGATTATTATATATTGTGAATTTTAATTTACATGGTGGTCATAGTGAAGTTAGTGATGTGTCAATTGTTGATCCTGATGAAATGATTGAGATTGAAAGAGTTGAAACCGGTATTATGCCACATGGATCCAGATTGTTAAACAATGGATTAAAGCACTATTCAGTTGCAATGATGTCAGGTGAATTATATGAAATTGATGCTATGACTATGGAATTAAAGCGTACCCTTTCCACATCACCAATGAAGAAAATGAACAAACATAGTGGACACAATATGAAAGGGATGAATCATAGTAAAATGAAAATGAATTCTATGAGCCATAATATGCCTGCTGAAAAACCTACCTGGGTTTATCCACATCCAAATGATAATTTTCTTTATGTAGTTAATAATGGAACAGATAATGTTGTTGAAATAGATGTAAATAAGTGGGAAATCACCAGAACATTTAAAACTGATAAAGGACCCTATAATTGTGAAGTAAGTCAAGATGGTAAATATTTAGTTGTTACTTATAAAAGCGCTGCGAAGACAGGTGTATGGGATCTAGCAACTGGCAAAGAACTTGCAAAATTTAAAAATACAAGGAAAGTCACCCATGGCGTTGTTATTTCACCAGATAGTAGATATGCATTTGTATCGGTTGAAGGTATAGGTAAAGAACCAGGGGCTGTTGAAATTTTTGATTTAAAAAAGTTAAAAGCAGTTACAATTGCAGAAATTGGCAAACAAGCTGGAGGAATTGCATTCTGGAAAATGGATAACTAATCACCTGTATATTTTATAATTACTTTTTCCTCATTAAATGATTCTGAAGAATTGGAACCATCGGGCCATTGTATTTTTATACTACTTACCGGTTTATTATATCCCATAATTTGAACAGGTGAATTTTGAGACCAATATCCGGAACCAGATTGAATTTCACGAACAGGCCCTGAAGAACCATCTTTATATTTTATTTGAATTTTTGAACCAAAACCCCAAGGATTTAACCTTGATCCTCTTAGGATTACTCTGACGCCAGATTTACTTTTTATGTTTTGAAACAATTTTGTTTCTGCTCCATTTTGTGAAACTAAAAGATCAACCCTACCATCATTATTGTAATCTGAAAATGCGGCACCTCGCTGATCTCCGTAAACTAATATCCCACTATTATGACCATAAATAGTTTCAAAGTTTCCATTTCCATCACCAAGCATTATAAGTCCTCGACCGGAATCATTTCTATCGGTTTCTATTTGAACGGCAAAAAAGTTTTGGCTTAAAAATATATCTTCATGTCCATCTCCATTAATATCTGCTACACCAGCATGCATTGCAGTAGATATTTGTGCTTCGAATGGAAGAGGATAAGATGTAAAACTACCTCCATTATTTATTAATACTACACTTTCTAAAGTATTAGCTTCAAGATAAGGTGAAGTTTCAAGCGTATTGCCAAAAATATCATTCAATGTTGACTGAGCATAATTTAAAAAAGTTTGTTTTTCTTCACGAACAAATGGCATTGCATTTGAAATGCATGAGAATCCTCTTTCCGGTACTAGGTCATTAAAATCACCATCATAATGTGCTTCTACAATATCAAGTACATTATTATTATCAAAATCGTTAAAGAACACTTTTCGCGGATGAGATGGAGTAAAGTGATATTTTGTATTTAATCCCCAATTCGTTGCCACAATATCCATAAGACCATCTTCATTAAAATCACCAGTTGCAATACCATTCCACCATCCATTTAATTTATCTAGATTTAATTTTGATGTGATATTTTTTAATATTCCATTTTCATTTTGTAAAATTGTAATTGGTCCCCACTCCAAAGCAAGAAGTAGATCTGGGTCTCCATCATTATCTATATCACTAAATACAGATCCAGACACAAGGCCTATATTTGATAAAACTTTTGAGTTTTTATCATCAGGAAAATATTCTCCATTTTTATTTATATATAGTGTTGATGATGCAGGTTTTGGATATTCTCCAGGAATCACTCGTCCACCCGCAAAAATATCTAGATCTCCATCATTGTCAATATCTACCTGAGATAGTGGACCAATCATATGATTAATACTAGTAAAATTATTTTGCTCTTTTCTTGAAAAAATAGAAATAATACTGCTTTCATTAAAATTTGATTCAAAATTGCTTTTACCAACAATAATCCCCTTTTCACCATTATTATTAACTGCACTAATTATTGTTGTAACATCATGTTTTAAGTCTTTTTCAACAGAAAAAGGAATAAACGTTTCTCCATCTATATTTTCAAAATGGTCAATTGATCCACCCTTGCCACCTGCAATAAATAAATCATCATCACCATCAAGATCGCTATCAAACCATGAAATTCCAGGGCCCATTTGACTAAATCTATTTGGTAATAAACTTTGGTGAAAAAAATCATCATATGGATCTTCATGATGTTGATGATTCAAAAGCTGACTTACATCTTTAAAAATTGGATCCAATTTATTTTCTTTAACTGCTAGTGCACGACTTTTAGTTTGTCTAATTGTATATAGTTGATTTTTAATTAATGAGTCAATAACTGTAATAGTGCCATCTCTCCATTTGATTTCAGCGGACATAAATCCATCATTAGCTGCAAAAACTTGTAATGGATCTGAGCCTGATAAATAACGACCTCCTGATATTATTTCACGAGATTGATACATACCACCACCTTCAATTTTAATTTTTGCTCCAATGGCTTGAAAATTATTATCATAGCCTTCAAGACGTATAGCAATACGTGGTTTGTTAGCATTATTTTTATAAATCCCAATATTTTGATTCAATCTATTTATTACTAAATCTAAATCACCATCATTATCTAGATCAGCTGTTGCCATTCCATGAGAAATATCTTTGTCATTACCAATACCCCAGCCATTTTCAACATTTTCAAATTTTAGATTTCCTTTATTTCTTAAAGCCACATTTTTTAATTCAAGTGTTGGGTAGTTGAGTAACATGCGTTTGTATTCTTCAAAGGATTTTATTTTCGGTAAAGCATCTCTTTGTTTTTGCTGAGAGTCTGAATCTTGCACATCAAACATATGCCCAGTACCAATTAGTATATCTTCATGCCCATCTAAATCAACATCAATAAATATTGTTCCCCATGACCATTCTGAAGCTTGAGTATTACTATATTGTGAAATTTCGCTAAATGTTTGATCTCCTCGATTTAAAAATAATGTATTGTGCATATATTGAGGTCGATTATCAATTTCTCCAATAGCAAGTGGAGTTGGTGCCATAGTCCCCATTTGTGTTTTTTGTAAAATATGTGATTGGCTCATCATATCAGTAACAAAGAAATCAGTCTCTCCATCTTTATTTAAATCAGAAAAATCTACTGCCATAGATGAATTACTTGTATGACGTATGGCTAGTTTATTAATCAATCTAAAAGTTCCATCTCCATTGTTAATCCAAATTCTATCAGGACTTTCAAAATCATTGCATATATAAATATCTGGATGTGTATCATTATTTATATCTCTAAATTGAGCCATTAGTCCCCAATCTCTAAGATGTTCCTTTATAGGATTTCCATTTTCATCTTTAAAATGACTATTAGTCATATCAATCAACTCAAAATTCCCTTTTCCATCATTAATATAAAATTGATCAACTTCAGCCATTTCAAAGCGTAATAGGACATCTCCTTTTACTGCTGCTTCATATTCTTTATTATAGGGTGGGAGCACTATCCATCGATTATTTGTTATTTCCATCAATGTATTATCAAAACTAATTACTGGAGGTGGCAATGAATCTCTCATTGCCAACCTTTTGTAGTTTGTGATATATAGATCTAGGTCTCCGTCATTATCTACATCAGCAAGAGCCGATGAGGTGCTACCAGGACTGCTTAATTTGGAATCTAATTTAGATTCAGTAAACTTCCCTTTACCATCATTGAAAAATATACTGTTTGGCCCCCCCCAATGCAGTTACAATCAAATCTAAATCTCTGTCTCCATCTACATCAGCAAAAACAGAACCATTTGAATATCTATTTGGGCAAGCAACACCAGAAGTTTGAGTGACATCTTTAAATTTCCAATTACCCATATTCATAAATAAAAGATTATTTTCTTTTAATCGTGGAATATAAATATCTACCCAACCATCTCCATTCATATCTCCAAGAGCTATACCAGACCCATGCATGAGATGCTGGTTTTCGAGGATTTCTTTTTCACCAATTTCATTCTTTGCAATTATTCCAGTTACTGATGGATCCACTTCAGTAAAACCATCTGACTCAGTTATTAATATTTCATTTAGTGACTCAATATTAATTAACTGTGCAGTATTTTTTTTATTGGTATTACTGCAACCCGTGAAAAATATTATTAATATTATATAGTTTAAACGTTTTATCATTTTAAAGAATTTAATAAAATATTTAGGAATTGGTCCTAGCAGATTTAGTCATAGATAAAACAATTTCAGTACTTTCCTTAAAAGAGTGGTGCTGAACTTTTGTTGCTTTGAAAAAATAATAAAGTGTTAATAAATAAAATATATGAAACCACCATTCTGAAATTCTACCCTCAGTATTGAATTTGATATAATAAATACCATCTATTATAACTGTTGCCATAAATAACATAGTAACCATCATTGTTGGTGGGTATAGTTTTCTTTTAATCGCAAACATTTTTTTGTACAAACCGTCGCCAAGCTCTATATGTTTTTCAAGATATTCTCTTACGTTAACACCGGTTCCAACGAAAAAAAACATCACAAGAGTTTGAGCAGCAATAAAAATTATACTAACCATTAAATCAAAAGTAATTCGATTTGTTAGCCAAAAATCAAAATAGTGATTCAGTCCAATTTGGATTAAACCAAATCCTGAAAGCCCTACAAGGACATAACAAAGTATCATAAAAAACCACATACTTTTACCTATACATTAAAATGAAAATAAATGCAGTCTCCATCTTTAACAATATATTCTTTTCCTTGCAATTGTGATAGGCCAGCATCCTTTGCTTTTATTTCAGATCCAAATTTAATTAGGTCATCATATTTTATTACTTCGGCTTTAATAAAGCCTTTTTCAAAATCTGTATGAATTTCACTTGCAGCTTTTGGCGCATTAGTACCTTTTTTTATTGTCCAAGCTCGTACTTCTGTAGGGCCCCCTGTAAAATAAGTTTCTAATCCTAATAGTTTGAATCCAGCATGAATTAATTTATTTAACCCAGGCTCAGACAAATTATATTCTTTAAGGAAAATCTTTTTTTCTTCTGAATCAAGAGTTGATATTTCTTGTTCAATTTTTCCACACAGTCTAATAGCAAAATTATTTTTCTTATTTGCATAATCAAATAGACGCTGAATATCCTCATTACGTTTTGAATTCATTATTTCTTTTTCATCTACGTTTGCTACATAGAGGAAGGGTTTTCGTGTTAATAAAAAAAGCGATTCAATAAAATTAATATCATCTTTTTCCACAGAAAATGTTCTTGCCATATTGCCTTCATTTGAATGTTCTTTTAAGTTTAAAAGTATATCTAATTCTCTGCCAGCATCTTTATCTTTTTTTGCCAATTTTTCTAATCTAATAATATTTTTATTTATTGTTTCTAGGTCTGCTAATAAAAGTTCAGTTTCAATTAATTCGACATCTCGAATAGGATCAATTGTTCCTTCTACATGTGTAATATTTTCATCTTTAAAACATCTGACAACATGAATTATAGCAGAAACTTGTCGAATTTGACCTAAAAATTGGTTGCCTAATCCTTCACCTTTATTTGCTCCTCTAACAAGACCGGCAATATCTGTAAATTCAACCGTTGCTGGCGTAACTTTTTCAGGTTTATATATTCCATCTAATTTTTTCAATCTTTCGTCAGGTAAAGTAACAACACCGATGTGTTGTTCAATTGTACAAAATGGATAATTTTCAGAAGGAACTGAAGATTCTGTTAAAGCATTGAATATAGTAGATTTACCTACATTAGGTAAACCAACAATGCCACACCGAAGTGCCATAAATAATTCCTATTTAAAATTTTTGGTTAATATTAAAATGGGTCAAGTGCTGGGTCTTTCCCATGATCCCATGTCAACCCTTCAAATAAACCTACTTGAAGATCTTTAGCAAAATAAATTGCTTTATCTTTTACCTCAAGAACGGCGTCACACCATGCCATATAAGTTGGGCGTGTAATAAATTTTTTAATATCAATCTTATAAATAATTTTTTCATGATATGGACGCACTTGGCCTTTAAACTTGAGATCTTTTACACCTAAAGCACGTCCACGACCATCACCGCCAAGCCAAGTTAGAAAAAACCCAATCAATTGCCAAAACCCATCTAGTCCTAAACATCCTGGCATAACGGGATCTCCTTTGAAATGACAATCAAAAAACCACAAAGATTTTTTTATATCAAGCTCAGCTTTAATTTCACCTTTTCCATATTTTCCACCCTTATCAGAAATATGCAAAATACGATCAATCATTAGCATAGGTGGCATGGGTAGTCTACCTTTATCTTCACCAAATAACTTTCCAAGACTACTATCGATTAATTCTTTTTTTGTGAAGCTTGATTTCCGTTCCATTGATTTTATTTCCTTTGGATAAACCTTAATTTACCTTAATAATAAAGAAAAAAAATCTAATCTTTTCTAATTTTCTAACTCGTTTTATTGCTAGTTGTATATATTTAAATTTGATTAAATAATTATGGAGAATTAACAAATGTCTGAATGGGTATTATTATTAGGGGGATCAACTGGGCATGGAGGAGCTACAGCAAAGAGATTAGCCAAAGATGGTTATGGTATCATTGCTTTTCATTTTGATAGAGGAGACGCTAAAAAAATTGCTGAAGAAACCATCTCGGAAGTAAATGAATTATCAAATGGAAGATGTCATTATTTTAACACTAATGCAGCTGCAGAAGAGACCATAAATGAGTTTTTACCAAAAATAAAAGAAATCACAAATGGTGCCAAACTTAAATTATTGCTTCATTCAATTGCTTTTGGTACCACAACAAACTTTTTTGGTAATAAGCCTGTAACTCAGAGGCAGATGGACATGACAGTCCATGTAATGGGAAACTCGATTTTATATTGGACTCAAAAATTATTTTCTGAAAAACTATTAGGTAAAGGTTCTCGGGTAATAGGCTTAACCAGCGAAGGAAATTATTTGGCAATGGAAGGATATGGACCTGTAAGTGTAGCAAAAGTTGCAATGGAAGCAGTACTTCGTCAGATAGGCTGGGAGCTAGGTGAGCATGGAATCACTGCAAATGCTATACAAGCAGGAGTTACACCTACAAGAGCATTAACAAAGATAACCGATAGGTGGGAAGATTGGGTTGAAAGCACAAAAAGTAGAAATCCAATGCGTAGGACAACAACGCCCGAAGACATAGCGGGAACAATATCAATGCTATTAAGACCAGAAGCTGATTTTATCAATTGTTCTATTATCTATTGTGATGGTGGAGAGCATCGCTCTGGAGCGATCTAGAATAAAAATTATTGAGAATCGGAATCTTCTAATTTAGATCTTTGTTTGATTAGAGAGACTAGATCATAATGGTCTTTAATAGGCTGTAATTCAAAACAGGTCTCAGCCTCTTGTAAAGCGTAATCCCACCAGCCTTTTTTAGTATACATCAATGATAAATTATAATGTGCCTTGCTTAAAACCTGATATTCTTCTCTAGAAAGTGATTGCACTTTTTCAGGGAAAAGTCTTGTTACTTCTTTAAACTCTAAAATAGCTTCTTCTACCAATCCTTTTTGTGCATACCATTTACCCAATTTTAGATGACGTTCAGGGTCCTCCTTACATCCTCCAATAAAAAGAGGAATTAAGACTGAAATTATTACGTTGATAGTTCTATACTTCATAATAAAGTGATAAAATTTCAGTTTTTAAGTCAACAAATACAAGTAAAACATTTTGATATTAATCTGCGCTATTTTCATTTGATAATAGGATAATTGATGTTAGTAGTAAAATAGCTCCTAGAAATTGATATACAGTCATGATTCTTTCATATATGAACCAATCAATTGTTACTGCTGACAAAGGCCAGAATAACTCATAAATTGTTACATGAGATGCTGGAAGATGATTTAAACCGTAATAATATATAAATAGTGCGATAGAACCTGTGCTGATTACAATTAAAATAATATATAACCAATTTCCAAATGTCATTTCGGGTATTAATTCATATTGGCTATTCGAAATAATTATAAATAAAGTTATTGCAGCAGTTATTGTTAACCTTAAAGATGTAATTGTCATAAATGAGATTTGATTTAACGCATGCTTTCCAAGAACCGTTGAACTTCCCCAGCTAAATGCAGCAAGAAGAGCAAGTAAAGATGCAATTATAGTTTTATCATTCCAATTTTCAATCGGGTTATTACCAAATGTTATCAAATATCCACCAATAATTGCAGCAACAGCTAGCATAAAAAAACGTTTTGTAATTTTTTCTTTTAAAATAACAGCTGCCAATGCTATTGCAAATATTGGTTGGAACTTTTGGAGTAATACAACCACTGAAAGATCAATATATTCAACGTAGCTAAGGGCTTTAGTATAAAAAAATGTTCCAAGTACTCCCCCGCAAATACTGATCCAGAATACAGAAATCCACCCGCGCTGATTTAAAGAATATATTTCATTCAATCCTTTTATAAGTAATGGAAAAAATATTATAGCACCAATAGCATGTTCTAATGAAATAATTAAGAATGAAGGCAATGAAAAAAGATTTTGTCTAATATATCCATCTAAGCTCCATAGAATAGCTGCACTAATTACAGCTAATGCTGGTAGGTTCTTTTTCATTGGTTAAAGTTACAAGATAATAATCTGATTTAGACTAAAGAAAAACTTTTAAGCTTTACCGCCAAAAGTTGAAAAGTTCGAAATTTCTATACCAAAGGATTGAAGTGCCATAATCCACATTTTGTCTTCTGGTACATCAAAAATGAATTCAGGAGACGTTTCTTGTACAATCCAATCCCCATTTTCAATCTCGCTTTCTAATTGGCCATTTGACCATCCAGAATGACCAAGAAAAAATCTACTTTTATTATCAGGGTTTTCAGCTATGCTCTTAAAGGCTTTTTTATCACTTGAAAGATAAAAATTATCGGATAGTTTTACTGATTCATATAGTTTAATTTGATATTTATGAAGTAGAATGCCTCTATCAAACATAACAGGTCCACCAAAATATATGTCGGAAAATGGTTGAAAAGTTTCATTTGAATTAACATTTAATTGTACCAATACCTTTTCTAATATTTGATCATCTAAAGGTTTGTTAACAATTAATCCCATCGCCCCATCATTATTATGTTCACACATAAATATTACTGATTCTTTAAAATAAGGACTATCCATATGAGGCATAGCAATTAGTATATGATTCTTAATTGAATTCATTATTTATCTTATAAATTTGAATAGAATTATCCCAAAAAAAAATAAAATTTAGAGATGAGCTTTTTGAACGATGAAAAATAAGATGTAACTTCTGGGTCAATTTAAAATTTATCAGATTTTTATACTTAATGGGAATTGCATCACAAAAAATAATAATTAAGGGCGCGCGTCAACATAATTTAAAAAACATTGATGTTGAAATTGAACGTAACAAACTTGTAGTCATTACAGGTTTATCTGGATCTGGAAAATCATCACTAGCCTTTGATACAATCTATGCTGAAGGTCAGCGTAGATATGTAGAATCTCTTTCTTCATACGCAAGACAATTCCTTGGTCTTATGGAGAAACCTGATATGGATTATATTGAAGGTTTATCTCCTGCAATTTCAATTGAACAAAAAGCAACAGTTAGAAACCCAAGGTCTACTGTTGGGACAGTTACTGAGATACATGACTATATGAGATTATTATTTGCACATATTGGTAAGCCTCACTGTTGGGTGTGTGATAGACCTATTCAACGCCAAACAGTTCAACAGATAGTTGATACAATTTTTAAACTTGGAGGTGGAACAAAAATATACGTTTTAGCACCAGTTGTCCGTGGCCGAAAAGGACAGCATAAAGGAGTACTAGATGAGGTCAGAAAAGAAGGATTTTTGAGGGTACGTATTGATGGGAAAATATATTCTATTGACAAAGACATAAACCTTGAAAAAAATAAAAAACACTCAATTGAAGTAGTAATTGATAGGCTTGAAATAGAAAATGAATTTCAAGAAAGACTTACAGAGTCTATTGAGCTATCATTAAAAATTGGGTCAGGATTAACAATCGTACATGAATTACCATCAAAAGATCATTTATTTAGTGAAAATTTTGCATGCCCATATTGTGAAGTATCAATGGAAGAATTAACCCCTAGAATGTTTTCATTTAACTCTCCATATGGAGCATGCCCACACTGTGATGGAATTGGATCGCATATGGATATTGATCCTGAGATGTTAGTTCCAGATAAAACTAAATCTCTAATTCAAGGTGCAATAATTCCTTTAGGTGAACAACCTCGAGATAATTGGTATGGAAGCATATTAAAAAGTTTATCTTCGCATTATAAGTTTAAATTCACAACTCCATGGTATAAGCTAGATAAAAAAATCAGAGAAATTTTATTAAATGGAACTGGGCGAAAAAAATTGAAAATGGATTATTCTTCTGATAGATGGAGTGGTACATATACTGGGGGATGGGAGGGAACAATCCCCAATCTTATGAGAAGATATAAACAGACAAAATCGAACCATATCCGAGATTGGATCGAGCAATTTATGAGTATGCGAGCTTGTCCAAAATGCTCTGGATCAAGGCTTAAAGAAGAATCTCTTGCTGTAATGGTAGGAGAAAAAAACTTAGGAGAGATTTCGTCCCTTTCAATTAAGAAAATTCATGAATTTTTTAATAAACTATCTTTAAATAAAACTCATGCAACTATTTCAGAACAAATCTTAAAAGAGGTAAAACAGCGGTTAAGTTTTTTAAATGATGTTGGATTAGATTATTTAACTTTGGACCGGTCAGCATCATCACTATCAGGGGGAGAAGCTCAAAGGATTCGTCTTGCAACTCAAATTGGTAGTCAATTGGTAGGTGTCCTTTATATTTTAGATGAACCTTCAATTGGTCTTCACCCAAGAGATAATAATCGCTTATTAAATTCTTTGAAAAAATTAAGAAATTTAGGTAATTCAATTATAGTCGTTGAGCATGACAAGGAAACTATGGAGTCGGCAGATCAGCTTATTGATATAGGCCCTGGCGCTGGAGAACATGGAGGAAAGATTGTTTTTTCTGGTTCTCCAAAGGCAATTGTTAATTCGAAAAATTCCATAACTGGTCAATATCTTTCTGGAGAAAAACTTATTCCAACTCCTAAAGCTAGGCGAAATGGAAATGGTAAAGTTTTAACAATTTCAGGTGCTAATGGAAATAATTTAAAAAATATAAATGTTTCATTCCCTCTGGGTAAAATGATTATAGTTTCCGGTGTTAGTGGTTCAGGAAAAAGTAGCTTAATCAATGAAACAATTTATCCTGCATTATCAAAAGAGCTCAACAATGCCAGAGCGTATCCACTTTCATATGAATCGATTTCAGGCCTAGAATATTTAGATAAGGTTATTGATATTGACCAAAAACCCATTGGAAGAACACCAAGATCTAATCCTGCTACCTATACGGGGGTGTTCACAATTATTAGAGATTTATTTACTCAATTACCAGAGTCAAAAATAAGGGGTTACAAACCAGGAAGATTTTCTTTTAATGTAAAAGGGGGGCGTTGTGAATCATGTGAAGGTGATGGAATTATTAAAATAGAAATGAATTTCTTGCCAGATGTTTATGTAACATGTGAGGTTTGTAAAGGAGCACGTTATAATCGAGAAACTTTAGAAATAAAATATAAAGGAAAAAACATTGCTGATATATTGAATATGTCTGTGGAAGAAGCGCTTGATTTTTTTTCAAATATTCCTCAAATATTAAAAAAACTCGTTACTCTTAATGATGTAGGACTTGGTTATATTAGGCTTGGTCAGCAGGCTACTACATTATCTGGTGGAGAAGCACAAAGAGTTAAGTTGGCAACAGAACTATCTAAGGCATCAAAGGATAAAACTTTTTATATACTTGATGAACCAACAACAGGACTGCATTTTGAAGATATAAATATGTTATTAAGTGTATTACAAAGACTAGTAAACAGAGGGAATACAGTTGTTGTTATTGAACATAATTTAGATGTAATTAAGTGTGCTGATTGGATAATTGATTTGGGACCAGAAGGGGGAGAAGAAGGTGGAAATGTTCTTTTCTATGGGACCCCAGAAAATCTATTAAAATGTAAACATTCATATACTGGGAAATTTTTAAAATCTACCCTAATATAGTGAAACAAATGAAGCCTATAAAAGAATTAGAACAATATTTCCCATACTGGGAAATAACAAAAGATTTAATTGATCAATGTATTGATATAATGCTTAATCATAGACAGTCTGGGCATCCTGGAGGATCAAGATCAAAAGTGCATGCAATGATTGTAACATTATTGTCTGGTGCAATGAAGTGGGACATAAGAGATTCGGGTAAAAGGTTTGCAGACAGATATGTTTTAGTAGCTGGGCATACCAATCCGGTAGTATATGCTACGTTGGCTGTTTTCAATGAGGCACTTCGTATTAGATATCAGCAAACAGGTGATAAAAAATATGAACATTTTTTAGGGAAGAAATTTCAATTAGTTTGGGAAGATCTCCTTACCTTAAGAAGAAATGGCGGATTACCGGGGCATGCTGAAATGGAAGGTAAAACATTATTCTTTAAGTTTAATACCGGCCCTAGCGGCCATGGCTCACCAGCAGCAGCAGGTGAGGCTTTAGCTTTTCAAATTGCAAAAACCCCAGAAGTAAAAGTTTTTGCTTTCGAAGGAGAAGGTGGGCTAACCACAGGTGCTTCCCATGAAACGATGAATTCAGCCTGGGGACTTGGTTTAGGGAATCTAATTTATTTTTTAGATTGGAATGATTTTGGTATTGATCCCCGCCCATTTAGTTCAATAGTTTATGGTACACCAGAAGATTGGTTTGGTTCACATGGTTGGCATGTAGAAGGAACGATGGATGGTGAAAATTGGGGGGAGTTAACTAAATCTTATTATAAACTATTAATTGAAAATGCAGATCCTAAAATACCAAAGGTTGTATATGGACGAACAACAAAAGGACGTGGTTACCATAAAATAGATTATGCAAGTCATGGAGCTGCCCATAAAAGGAATTCCGAATTATTTTGGAAAACAAAACAAGACTTTGCCGATAAATATAATGTAGATTTTTTCAATTTTGGCTCTGAAGAAGCAGATTCTAAAGAAGGACAAGAAGAGCAGGCTAAATCTTATTTTGAATCTATATTTTCAGTATTAAGATCAAACCAAGGATTAGTTGAGTATTTGTCAGATACTTTAGTTTCAATAGGTGATTCAGTTCCAGAACAAATTTCTAAGTGTAAAATCACTATTAATAATCCTGCAAAAGATAAAAATTTATTTGATATTAAATCTCTTCCTAAAGATCTTTTTGTCAAACCTGGCGAAAAAGCACCAAACCGTGTTGGCTTTTCTAAATATGCTAGTTATATAAATACATATTCTATAAAACAATATGGTCGACCACTAGTAATTGCCATGAGTGCAGATTTAGCTGATTCTACAAATGTTTCAGGATTTGCGAAAGGATATGACGGAGCTGATGATTTAGGATTTTTCGATAAAGACTCAAATACAGATAGCCCTCTCATGCCACAAGGAATTACGGAATTTGCTAATGCAGGGATGCTGGCTGGATTAACAAGTGTTAACTTCAATGAAGACCCTTATGAGGAATTCAATGGATTTTATGGAGCAATGAGCACATATGGATCTTTTAGTTATTTGAAATATGGACCTATAAGATTATTTAGCCAACTAGCACAAGATTCAGATTTAAAAGTAGGAAAGTTGATTTGGGTAGCAGGTCATTCAGGCCCAGAAACAGCTGAAGATAGTAGAACTCATTTTGGGATATTTGCTCCAGGTGTTACACAGTTATTTCCTCAAGGACATATTATTAATCTACATCCATGGGAGCACAATGAAGTTGCACCTGTAATGGCGGCAGCTATGAATACAAAAACACCTATTATTGCTATTCATTTAACAAGACCACCGGTAGAAATACCGGACAGAAATAAATTAGGGATCGCATCACATTTAGATGCAGCTAAAGGTGCATATATTATAAAGAATTATGATTCTAATAAAAATAAGGATGGTGTAGTGCTCATTAGGGGGACTAGCTCAATTAATTCATTAATTAAGATTTTGCCTCAGATTAATTCAGATGGTCCAAATGTAAAAATTATTGCCGCTATTTCATGGGAATTATTTAGACTTCAGCCTTTAGAATATCAACAAAGAATTATTTCTGATATCGAATGGCCTGACTCAATGATTATTACTAATGGAGCTATAAGTCTTATGAAAAATTGGATTTCAAATCGTGTAGTCAACGAATATTCTTTAAGTCCAGATTTTGATAATAGATGGAGAACTGGTGGATCAGTTGATGAAATTATAGCTGAATCAAAACTTGATCCTCAAAGTTTATTAGACGGGATAAATAGATTTGCAAATGAAAGAAATGACCGCTTAAATAGACTGCGTCAATCCATACCTAATATAAAATAGCAAAATTTGACGACCCCCCCTTCATTTTTGTACCTTCCAAACTCAAATAGGATGTTTTTTTTCTTATTTGATTAAATATATGACCGAAATCCATATAAATGACCCCCAACCATTCGAAGAAGATTTAATTGATGAAAAATCTTTAAGACCTAATAAAATGGAAGACTTTATTGGTCAAAAAGATGTTGTTGAAAGTCTTAAGTTATATATTGAAGCAGCAAAAAATAGAAATGAATCACTAGATCATGTTCTATTATTTGGTCCTCCTGGATTAGGTAAAACAACACTATCAAATATAATTGCAAAGGAATTGAGTGTAGGTATAAAACAATCATCAGGTCCTGTAATTGATAGAGCGGGTGATTTAGCGGGTCTTTTAACAAATTTAAAAAGTAAAGATGTTTTTTTTATTGATGAGATTCATCGTCTTAATTCTGTAGTTGAAGAATATCTTTATTCTGCTATGGAAGATTACAGGATTGAAATTGTAATTGACAAAGGTCCTGGGGCTAGAAATGTACAGCTTAATATTGATCCCTTTACTTTAGTGGGAGCTACTACAAGACTGGGGAATCTTACTTCTCCACTTAGAGATCGATTTGGAGTTGTTCTTCGTGTAGATTATTATAATTCGGATGATTTATTTAAAATACTGAACAGATCGGCGGAAATATTAGAAGTAGAAATTGATGATGAAGGAGGGATGGAATTAGCAAAACGGTCAAGAGGCACACCAAGAATTGCAAATAGGATTTTGAAGAGGACTCGTGACTATGCACAAGTAAAAGCTGATGGCAAAATTAATAAAACAATTGCAAATAACTCACTTAAGGCACTGGGGATAGATGAATTTGGTTTAGATGAAATGGATAGAACTATTTTAATGGCATTGATTGATAAGTTTGATGGTGGTCCAGTTGGAGTCAATTCATTGTCTGTTGCAGTAAGTGAAGACGCATCAACAATTGAAGATGTTTATGAACCATATTTAATTAAGCAAGGTTTTATACAACGGACCAATCGTGGTCGCATTGCTCAAAAAAAAGCTTATAAACTTTTTAACAAAAAAATTACAAATAAACAACAAGGGTTATTTAAATGATTGAAAAGAAAAAAAAATGGAAACTTGCAGATTTTGATTATCCATTACCTGAAAAATATATTGCTCAATATCCAGCAACAAGAAGAGACCAATCTAAATTAATGATTGTTCACAAAGAAACTGGTGAAATTGAACATAAGAAATTTTCAAACTTACCTGATTACTTGAGGAAGAATGATTTAGTTATTATGAATAATACGAAAGTTTTTCCTGCCAGACTTTATGCAAATAAAGATCGCACTGAAGCTAAGGTTGAAGTTTTTTTACTTAGAGAATTAGAAAATGATTTATGGGAGGTAATGGTAAGACCTGCAAGAAAAGTTCGCATTGGCAATAAACTTATGTTTACAAAAAATGTTTTTTGTGATGTTATTGATAATACTATTTCTGGAGGTAGAGTTGTCCGATTTGAATATGAAGATGAAGATATTTATAATGTTATCGATAGGGTTGGCATTTCTCCATTACCACCATATATAAAGAGAGAATCTGATGCAAAAGACAAGATTCGTTATCAGACAGTTTTTGCAGAAAAACGCGGTGCTGTTGCCGCACCAACAGCCGGATTGCATTTTACTGATGGGCTAATTAAAAGAATTCATGCGAAGGGGGCAAAGACAGCATATACTACACTCCATATAGGATTAGGCACATTCCGCCCAGTGCAAGTTGAAGATTTGAATAGACATCAAATGGATTCAGAATATTTTGAAGTC
>CACHMU010000004.1 GCA_902581045.1 uncultured Fidelibacterota bacterium
AAAAAAGGTGTTGGTAGTTCAAAGAATGGTCGCGACTCTAACGCTAAACGGCTTGGTGTTAAGGTTTCAGATGGGCAAAATATTCTTTCAGGTGGTATTATTTTAAAACAGCGTGGTACCAAAATCCATCCAGGTACTAATGTTAGCAGAGGTGGGGATGATACTTTATTTGCAACTAGTGATGGAATTGTAAAATTTACTCGAAAAGGTAAAAATAGAAAAATTGTAAGTGTCGTTAATTAATCATTTATTGAAATAAAATGAAGCCTTATTATATTTTTATAAAGGGTATATTAAATATGATTAAAATCGACAACTTATTTTCAGCTAATCCTCTCAGTTAAAAAAGGATTTAATTATGTCTCAACCTAAAATCTCTCTTATTGGTGGTGGACAAATTGGTGGAAATTTGGCTTTAATTGCTGCGCAAAAAGAATTAGGTGATGTTACAATCTTTGATATTCCTAAAGCGGAAGGTATGGTAAAAGGTAAAGCTCTAGATCTTATGCAGCTTAGACCACATGATGGCTATGATTCAAATATATCTGGGACATCAAATTGGAATGACTTGAAAAATACAGATGTATTTATTATTACTGCAGGAATACCTCGGAAGCCAGGCATGAATCGAGAGGATCTCCTTGAAATTAATTTAGGGATAATGAAGGATGTTGCTAAAAATATAAAAGAACAAGCTCCTAATTCATTTGTGATTGTTATATCTAATCCTTTAGATGCAATGGTATATACTTTTTATAAAGTATCTGGCTTTAGTAAAAATAAAGTGGTTGGAATGGCAGGAGCTTTAGATAGTGCTAGATTCAGAACATTTCTAGCCATGGAAACTGGCTGCTCTGTGCAAGATATAACTTGTATGGTCCTTGGAGGTCATGGTGATACAATGGTACCAATTACGCGTTTAGCAACTATAGGTGGTGTTCCCTTAGAAGAATTGATTCCATCAGATAGATTAGATGAAATCGTTGAACGAACAAGATTCGCTGGTGGAGAAATAGTGAAATTATTTGGGAATGGATCTGCGTATTATGCACCAGCTCAATCTGCTATAGAAATGGCTGAATCCTATCTTAAAGATAAAAAACGTGTTATACCCTGTGCGTCACTTTGTGAGGGTGAATTTGGTATTAATGGATATTTTATTGGCGTACCTTCTGTTATTGGCTCAGGGGGAGTAGAAAAAATTTTAGAATTTGATTTAAAAGACGAAGAAAAAGCTGCCTTAGATAATACATTAGAGGCAGTAAAAAATACAGTTAAAGAAACTGGGTTATAAAATAATAAAGATATCCCCATTCTTTATTTCTATTTCATAAACATTAATTTTTATTGATGGATTTACAATAGAACAAGCTTTTTTCACATCGAATTGCCACAAATGATACTTACATTGAATTACTGAATCAGATATATTGCCATCTGACAGCGAAGCCCCTCGATGAGGGCAACGGTTGTCCCAAGCAAATATCTTTCCATTTATATTAAAGAGAGCCACAGGCTTATCATTCACCATAACAAGCTTACTTCTACCAGGTGGGATTTGATTTATTTCGGCAATTTTTTTCATTAAATCATTGATAATACTTTTTTAATTAATTGTTCAATTCCATCTGCAGCCTCTTTAATTGAGTTGGCCTCCATATATGCAGGTGTTGTAACAATTTTTTTATCTTCATCAATTATCATTTCTGTAACTGGGCAATCAATATGCTTACTTCCCATAGATATAATATCTGTTGATGTGGTTTCATCATATCCAATTGTCATATTTGCTGATTCTTCTTGCTCTCCCAATATTTTTGCCATCATTACTGGAGCAATACATATAGCCCCAATAGGTTTGTTCATTAATCTTAATTCTACAATTAATCTGTAAACATCAGGATTAACAGAACACTCTGGACCTGCCATTGCGTAATCACATAAATTTTTTGCGACTCCAAATCCACCGGGAATAATTAATGCATCTAAATCATTTCCCGAAACTTCAGCCATATCCTTTATTTCACCTCGAGCAATTCTAGATGACTCTACTAGTACATTTCGATAGTCCTCCATTTCTTGACCAGTATAGTGGTTAATTACATGCATTTGATCAATATTTGGTGCCATTAGAATCATTTCAACGCCAGCTTTATCTAGGAATAGCATTGTAAGTACGGATTCATGAATTTCTGCACCATCATTAACCCCACAACCTGATAATAACACTCCTACTTTTTTCATTTAGATCTCCTCTATCTTGAGTTTTTTATTATATTTCGTTTCAATCCTGAAAACTTTGCTCGTTTCGCAGATGATCCTTTAAAAGTATTTTTGAAAGTTGATTCATTTAAATTTTCCCAATCAATATTTTCCCATTTTAATATTTCTGATCGAGGATAAAAATTGTCTTTTTGAGTTACTTGATTAAATTTAATATTCCATGGACAGACTTCTTGACAGATATCACAACCATATATCCAATTATCAAGCTGTATTTCATCTTGGAAAAATTCTTCTCGACATTCTATCGTTTTATATGAGATACATTTCTCTGAATCTATTTCGTATTCGCTAAGTGCTTGAGTTGGGCATGCCTCAATACAAGACATACAAGTGCCACATAAATCCTCTTCAAATGGCAAATCATAGTGCAGTTGCATATCAATAACAAGTTCCCCTAAAAATATCCAACTTCCATAATCTTTGGTAATCAAATTTGTATGTTTACCTTGCCAGCCTAGTCCTGCTTTTTGAGCCCATACTTTTTCCATTAATGGAGAAGTATCTACACAAGCTAAGCCATTTACATTCGGATATTTTACTTGAATCCATTCCAAAAGTGAAATTAATCGTACCTTAAGGACCTCATGATAATCATCTCCCCAAGCATAATTACTGAATTTATAATCAGATTTTAAGTCAGTTTGATTCATACCATTGTAATAATTCATTCCGACTGATATTACTGATTGTGCATCTTGAAAGTATGAATGTATATCTCCCCTCTCTTTTTTTCTTTTTACTATCCATTCCATTGATGCATGTCTTTTATTATTTATCCATGATTCTAAATATTCTTTTTCTTTAGATATTGTTTCAGCTTTTGTAATGCCAACTTTTTCAAAACCAAGTTCAATGGCACGTGACTTGATTTCATCTGAGAAGTCTTTTTTCATATCTAATTATTGTCACTTAAGAATTTTTCTAACCAGAAAATACCAATAATAGTTTTTACATCTGTAATTTCTCCTTGATAAATGAAATCCATAGCTTGTTCAATAGATAACGGTGAAACTTCTAAAAATTCATCTTCATCAAGCTTTTTATTTGACAATTGAAGTTCTTCAGCTAAATACATCCACATTTTTTCATTAGAGAATCCAATTGCTGGATAAATATTTGTTAGAAAGGTAATTTTATTACTTTTGTATCCAGTCTCCTCTTGAAGCTCTCTATGAGCACATTCCAAAGGATCTTCTCCTTGATCTAATTTTCCCGCAGGAATCTCTATAAACTCTTTTCCAGGTCCATATCTAAATTGCCGAATAAAACAGATATTCCCATTTGGTAAGATTGGGATTATGCAAACAGCTCCAGGATGATCAATCCATTCTCTTGTACTAGTTTTTCCATTTGGTAGTTTAACTTTATCAAAAAATAAATTTATCAGTTTTCCTGAAAAAATTTTTCTTGATGAAATTTTACTTTCTTTAAGATTGGACATTAACTGATAAAAATAATATCCAACTTAGAAGTATTCAATATAAGTTATCTTTAATTCACGATTAAAATAGTCGACTCGATCTCCATCAAATAATAGATTATTAGCATTCATTTCAATATGAAGATGCTCAACGAAAGTCCACCGAATAGCAGCATTCAAGTAACCACCTCGATTAATTGCTAAATTTTTTGCCGTCATATCATTCTCATTTAGTGCAGCATTATATTCTACGATAAATGATAACTCTGGATTGAATTCCACATCAAAACCAAAAAAATAATTTATGTCATCATCACCATCATTTATTTCAGTAAAATTATAATTAGATCCAAGATGAAATCCAAGATTTCCTAAGGGAGTTATCCAATTTTTGCTAGTAGAAATATACATTCCCATAGCTTTTATATCGTATCTCATTAGTGAATCCGCACTGTGGAATCTCCCTTGCCCTTGCGTATCTAAACCAATAGCCAGACCAGGAAGTGATTCAGTTTCATCTATTAATCTATATTTTAAATTTGCTTCAGGCCTAGGATGCCAAATCAAACTATCATCTCCAATAAGATTTGCTGAACCAAAAGATAATCCAAATTGGAAACGATCTGTAATGCCTACAGTTAATGAAGTTGTAAGACCTCCAGCCTTTTGGACACGCATTTGTAACGCATAACTTCCACGCACTAATGTACCAGCAGATGGTATTGTTATCAAATTAGTAGGAGGCGGGTAGGATTGAGACCAAATGGTCTGGAATAAAAAGAAAACAATAAATATTAAAGAGTTAATTACTTTCATTCAATCTATTAGGTATGTGGTTACTACTAATCAATTTAGCAACTACTAGTGCCCTGATGCAAGATTAGGGGAAAATTCTCTCACCATACTTTGATGTGATAGATTTTACTCGAAATTTTGGGATGGTCAATTGATCAGATTGACCTACAATTTTAAATGTAATTCTTTGCTGACCTAATTCTATAACTTCAACCATTAAACTATCATTATTTGTTAAGATCATTAAATCATAATCAGTTTTTGGAATAAATACATCAAAAGGAACTTTAATATCTCTCGATCTAATATCTTCAAGGAGTAGTGAAATTTCATCCAATCGATTGCCAAATCGAGGGGGTAATGTCTTATATAATTTATCAGCAGGTGTTTGAGCTAAAACCATATAACTCACTTCTTGGCCATTTTGATCATATTCCCAAATTGCTTTTTTCATTGTCAGCATGTCTGTAGAATAAGCAAAACGCCTAACAATTTTTTGGCTTGGCAACTCACGCCAAACTTCTCCTATTAATAATCCTAAATGGTCATAAATAAAATCGATCTCACCATACAATTTTCCTTGGATATTGGTAAAATGAATCAAATCAATTTGACTCGATTCATTTAAAATAAATTTTGATTCCTGCCCCTCATAATATTGCCTATTTCTACTATCAAAAGATTTACGAAACTCGATTGACCAAGGCTCATCTTGACCAAATTGGATCAAACTATCAGGCCTTTGATCAAGATTCAAAAAATATCTCCTAATTAATCTTTTATCTTTATAATCTAAAACTTCCCATTTAATTGTTTCACCTTTTTCATCTAACCATTCTTTAAGTAATGGGATTTTTTGATCAGTATAAAATACTTGCATATGGGATTGAGAAAATCTTTGTGTTGCCAGCAATCTTATATCTGCTATATAGTCGCTTTCATTTGCATAAAATCGAACGAAGCTAATCTCATCATTGCTAATCAAGAAACTTGCATAGAATAAAATAGATTTAATTAAATACAGATCACATACCTTTATGTTTTATCATTTCAGATAGAAAAGCATCAGCCCATTTTGAGAAAATTCCTAATTCAATATTTTTTCTTATTGTTTTCATTAGTGTCATATAATAGGTCAAATTATGGATAGTGGCCAAACGAAAAGCAACCATTTCTTTAATGTTAAATAAATGACGCAAATATGCCCTAGAAAAATTTTTACAAGTATAGCAGTTGCAATCTGGATCTATTGGCTCAAATGATTCTTTATGTTTATTATTCCCAATATTAATTATTCCAATGCTTGTAAATAGTTGGCCATTACGGGCATTACGTGTTGGCAAAACGCAATCAAACATATCAATTCCTGATTTAATGGATTGAACCAAATCTGTTGGCCTACCTACTCCCATAAGATAACGTGGCTGCTCATTTGGTAATATTTCATCCATCAATGAAACAATATCATTCATAGCATTTTTTTCTTCTCCCACAGCTAATCCACCAATTGCAATTCCACAATTAGAGGATGACACGAGTTCATTTGTACTTTTCTTTCTTAAGTCGGGGAAAATCCCTCCTTGAATAATTGGGAAAAGTGTTTGCTCCCAATCATAAAGAGGTGCATTGTCGTTCAAATATTTCTTACATCTATTAAACCATAGCGTACTTCTGGCCACTGCTTTATCAATTAAAATTCTGTCTGCTTTTCCATCAGGGCATTCATCAAAAGCCATTATAATATCGGACCCCAAATTCCTTTGAATTTCCATTGATAATTCAGGAGTAAGAAAATGTTTACTACCATCTAAGTGAGATTGAAAGTAGACACCATCATCTGAGATATCATTTAACTTGGCTAGCGAAAAAACCTGGAATCCACCACTATCTGTTAATATAGAATTGCCCCAGTTCATAAATGAATGTAATCCGCCAGATTTATGAATGATTTCATAGCCAGGCCTAAGATATAAATGATATGTATTACCTAAAATAATTTGGCTATTTAAATGATACAGAACATCAGGGTCAATAGTTTTGACAGAACCTTGTGTCGCAATAGGCATAAAAACTGGAGTTTTAATTACACTATTTTGTGTTTCGATGATTCCACTTCGAGCAGAAGAAATCTGATCGCTAGAAGTTATTGAGAATTTCATTAAAACAATTTTTGAAAAGCTTCATTTACATTAGAAACACCAGTTATTTTTATCTTTTTTGAATCTTTTGTTATTCGATTAACACTGGAGTTAGGAGCAATTACATGCTTAAATCCTAAAGATTCAGCTTCTTTAATTCTCATATTTAATCCATTAACTGAACGAACTTCACCACCCAATCCGACTTCACCAATTAATACTACTGATTCTGAAATCAATTTATTATTTGCACTTGATGCAACAGCACTTATCACGGATAAATCAGCAGCGGGATCATTTACTTTTAACCCTCCAACTAAATTAATAAATACATCTTTTGTGCCCATTAATATTCCCAATCTCTTTTCTAAAACAGCGAGCAACATGGCAAGGCGTTTATAATCAAATCCATTCACATTGCGCTGAGGTGTTCCAAAGTTTGCATTTGAGACTAGTGCTTGAATCTCTACCAAGATAGGGCGGCTTCCCTCCAATGAAGAGAATATTACTGAGCCTGTAATATCATTTTGCCGTTCTGAGAGAAATAATTCTGAAGGATTATTAACTTCAATTAATCCTTTCTCTTCCATTTGAAAAATGCCAACCTCATTAGTTGTTCCAAATCTGTTTTTTACAGAACGAAGGATTCGATGATCATACCTATCATCTCCCTCAAGATAAAGGACTGTATCAACCATATGTTCTAACATTTTTGGACCCGCGATAATACCTTCTTTTGTTACATGGCCAATAATCATTACTGAAATATTTTCCTGCTTTGCCAATTGCAATAATCTTTGCCCACATTCTCTAATCTGTGAAACCGATCCAGGTAATGAATCTAATTCATCACTAAAAACTGTTTGAATTGAATCAATAACAACTAGTTTTGGATGTATTATTGATATCTGATCTAAAATAGAATCGATATTGTTTTCTGATGATAAATGAAGGTTTTTGGAATTAACACCTAATCGTTTTGCCCTAATACCCACTTGAGATTCACTTTCTTCTGCAGAAATATAGAGAACTGACTGATCGAACGCTGGTAAAATTTGAAGCGCAAGCGTTGATTTTCCAATTCCAGGGTTTCCTCCAAGCAATATCAATGTTCCTGACAATAACCCACCTCCAAGAACACGGTCCATTTCATGTATACCTACAGATAGTCTCTTAGATTCATCCTTAATTAGAATATCTTCTAATGTTTGAGAATCTTTTTTTATACCATTTTTTTGAAATTTCTTTTTATTTGAGACCTTATATTCGCTTAAGGTTCCCCATTCATTACAAGAAGGACATTGCCCATTCCATTTTGGATGATCATCTCCACACGCAGAGCAAAGATAAATAGTTTTAGATTTCATTTTAGCCATATCCAGGATAGAAATTCCATTAGGCAATAGCTAGAATCAAGTTAATTGGACAAAAAATTATTTACCAATCATAACCTATAGATAGATACCACTGGGGTTTTCCAAATCCAGAGTCTGTCCAATCATAAGCTGCTTCAATTCTCCATAACATATAAATAGGTAATTTTATTCCATAACCAATTGAACGAACCCAAGGAGAAAATTTGTCAGGAAGATTATTCCCATATTTTGCCTGAAGAAATTCAAAATTAGTGAATTCACGTTTATCATCCCAAGCTGCACCAAAATCCATAAATACATGACCAAGAATATTTCCTAAAGTCATTTTAAATGGAAACCCAATTTGCAAATATTGAATTAATGGAAAGCGAAATTCCAAGTTTGTTAATAAAACATTTGTTCCAAATCTCTCTGAAAATCTTGCACCTCTTAATGGATAAGCAAATTCAGAAAAATAAATGTCTTGAAGTAAGGATTGATTTTGACTATCTAGAATAACATTTCTCCATCTAGATTCATTCGTATCTCCATCATATACACCATCAGTAGTACCAGTACCAAATAACCAATTTTGCATGCCACCTAAGTAAAATTTTTGAGGATTTTTCCCAGTGCTTGTACCAAAAAATAAACGACCCGCAAATGAATAATCTCGACTTATCATCTGATACTTTCTAAGGTCAACTTTAATTTTTTGGAAAGAGAGCCCTTTATCTCCCATTGCTGGACTTAATTCAAATGTTGTGTTTTGCCTAAATCCATCGATTGGACCTGTATAACCAAAAACTGAATTATCGTAAATATAACTTAAAGTTGGATTAGCAGAAACAAAACCATCTTCATCAATAATAGTATTGCTATTTTCAAAAGAGCTTATTTCAAATAATTTGTAATCTAAATTATGAAAAACTAATCCAGCATCTACCCGATTAAATCGATTGAATGGTCGAGAAGCTACTGCCGCAAATCCAAAATGGCGCATTCTTGCCGATTGCTCAATTGGAAAACCAAACTGATTATAATATCCTCCAACAAAGAAAAAATCAGCTTGATGAAAAAGGGTAAAATAATAGTCTAACCTATTTTTCAAATAAGCATAGTTTAAAAAGTAGTCACCATTTGTAAGTGATATTTGAGATTCTACAGCAAGAGATAGTTGGTGATCACCCATAAGGTCACTAAAATAAAAGACAAGCAACCCTTGATGCCCAAAAACATTATTATAGCCGTAACTGCCTTGAGCTACATCTAAACTAAATTTTGTTTTATAAGCCTGAGGAATATATTCACCATCATTGCTAATTGATGCTGAATCTGGTTTAATTGTAAGAGGATCCTGTTGAAAATCCTTTTCATTATAATTATCATATTCCCAAGCAAAAATATAATTTGAAAAATCTTTAGTTAATGCCTCTGTACCTTTCCTTTTATGTTTTCTTAAATCGGCTAAATCTTCTTTATCATTTTTTCCACGGTTAGCAATATAGTTTGTTGGCTCAACAGTTGTCTTTTTTAACTCTAGTGGGTTATTTAGTCTATATACGTCCCAACCCAATCCTGAATATCCAGAAAACACTAATGAGCCATCATCTTTTGTCAAACTCAATTGAAATAGTCCTGTAAGTAGGTTAGTAATAACAACTGATTCTCCCGTTAGTAAATCATGCCGAAATAAGTTCCAAGTCCCTTGGTAATCAGCAGTATAAAAAATGACATCTTTTGTATTTGCAAAAATTGGATAATTTTCATTGTACTGGGTATCAGTAATCTGATTGATTTTTTTCGTTTCAAGATTCAGCGTATAAATATTTTTTTGCTTGTAGTTATGATAGAACATCCCTTTTGAAGACATTTTATTTTTATCAATAATTTTATCTCTATCTGATACAAAAACAATTTGAGTTCCATCGGAATTCCAAGATGGTTCACTATCAGAAAAGACATCATCTGTTAGGTTAGAAAGCTTTTTTGAAACTAAATCATATAAATAGATATCACTAGCACCACCCTCATTGCCAACAAATGCTAACTTATCTCCATTTGGGCTCCATGAGGCAGTAAAAACACCGTCTAACTGAAATGGGATTTTTTCTTGTTTTCCCGTTTTGATATTTATAAGATAAAGCGCATCTGAAGAACCAGCTTTAGCAGCAATTACGATTTTTTCACTATCCGGTGACCAACTAATACCTGGCTGTAAAAATTTTAATTCTTCAAAATCAATGGAACGATTTCCTTTAATTAACCTTTTTACCTTTCTTCCTGAAACTGCATCTAAAAGATAAATATCCATATATCCTGAGCGATCAGAAAGAACTGCAATATGACTACCATCAGGTGAAATAGTCGGTGATACATTGTAGAAGTTACCTGATTTTTTATGGTCAGTTAATCGCTTTGCTATATCTTTAACTTCATCTCGTCCTTCCACATCGGGGTAATATTCTTTTTTGATATATTTATGCCATTGCTCAGTTAACTCTTCAAAATCCATACCTATTGCATCCTCAAATCCCTTTTGGGCATTTCCATAACGTTTCATGGATTGAAAAATTTCACCAATTTTTTCCCGACCATACTTTGTTGCAATAAACCTCCAAACTGATTGACCACCTTTATAGGCCAAAAAGTATTCTAATTCTCTAATAGTAGGAATTCTTTCATTTATCGCTAAATCCCGGATAATCATATCTGCTTCTGTATCCCAATTCATAGATAAATATTCAGCAAGGCCTTCATTTGTCCATAAAGGAAGCATTAGAGAAATATTATTAGATATAACATTCTGCATTCTCCCACCATAAACCATATCATTTATCATAGCATGTACTAATTCATGATGCAATACATGTCTAAACTTGGCATAATCACCTTCAAATGGCATAACAACACGATTTTTGTATAATTCTGTTACCCCTCCTATACCTTCTTGCATATATACACCAACTACATTCGTCTGTTGAAATTCATTATGAGAATGATAAACAATTATTGAAACTCGTTTTCTCAAGTTCCATCTTAGATGTTTTGCTATCTGTTCATAAGCCTCAGAGGCAGCTTCCATTGTAAATGTCGCAAGCTCCACCTCGTCACCATAATAAAAAACATCAAAATTAGGAGAGGAAATGTAATCCCAGTCAAAATCTCTGTATTGGACTTTATTCTGCCCAAATGCCTGTGCATTTAAACTACTTCCTAAAAGGATTGATATAATAAAAATAAATCGTTTCATATCTTTATAACGCTGAATTTAAGTTTATAGTTCCTCAAATTCGACGATAAACAACAAAAAATGTTAAAAAAAAAATAAATGTAAATTTTTCCTTTGAGGATTGACTGGCCCTCGAGAAACTATTAGTTTAGCTACTATGGATTTACCTATCTATTTTATATCAGATATCCACTTAATGTTAAAAAAGTCAAATTCTGAGATAGAACGGCAAAATATTCTTTTTCAATTTCTCCATCACGTCGGTGATACAGGAGGAACTCTTGTTATTAATGGAGATTTATTTGACTTTTATTTTGAGTATAAGGATGTAATTCCTAAAGTATTTGTGCCATTCTATCATGAAATTTTGAAAATTCGAGAGAAAGGGGTGAAAGTTCACTATATAGTTGGTAATCATGATTATTGGGTTCAAGATTTCATCACTGAAGATTTATTTGATAAAACTTATTTGTCTGACACATCATTTAATTCAAGTGGTAAAAAGTTTTATGTTACTCATGGAGATGGCTATCTATCTTGGGATAGAGGATATCGTTTTTTAAGAAAAATAATTCGTTCTCGATTATTCATATGGTTATATAGATGGATTCATCCAACCATTGGTTATGCATTTGGTAGATGGGTTTCAAAAAAGGGTGAGCATTATGAACATTCTGATGAATATAATAAACGTATTGCTGATGAAATGACAATTCACGCTAATAATAGCTTAGAAGAAGGCTATGATTTTTTTATTACAGGGCATTATCACCAGGCAAAGGAATTATCGCTCAAAAGTGGTAAATTGGTAATACTAGGTGATTGGCTCAGCTTTTTCACTTATGCAAAGTTTGATGGTGAGGATCTTAAGTTACACTATTGGAAAAAAAATGAGACAATGTAAACAAGTCATATTATTATTATTTGTCTTCTTCTCTTTTGAAGGTTGTGCTACAATTAAAAAATTCTTTCCTGGGAATGAGAAGTCCTTAGATGATATTTCCTTTGAATTGATTGAAAACCTTAGCACAGCTTTTAGTGAAGGTAAACTACAAGCACTTGAAGAAATGATAGCTATTTATAATGATTCTAATCAACCATTTGATGTAAGAATGGCTGCAGGAAAAGCTTTAGCAGCTACTCAACATCCAACAGCCTTAAATGCTTTATCGGAAGCAGTAAGTGACGCAGCTGCTTTAGATGTTAGTTTTATGATTGGCTCAATTGAACTATTGGCTCAATTCCGTGATGACCCCCGTGCTGCTGATGCTATGGTAAATGCAATGAATAACGTTGAAGAAAAAACAAACTCTTTACAACTTGCATTAGTACAAAATTTAAATAAGGTAAGAACTAAAGACCAGGTTATGGCACTTCTTGATCTTTATGAAGTAAGTAGAAATAATTTTAATAGAACTGAAAAATTACTTACAGAAACACTTGGCGCCTTAGGTACTGATGAAGTAGTACCAATATTAACTAAAATTTCTCGAGATCCTTTTGTAAAACTAGGCATAAGAAATAGAGCATTAGAAATTTTAGGTAAAAAAGATCCTTCTCAAGTAGCTGGTGCCTTTGCCGAATTACTAGGAGATCCTGAAACTAATTTAGAAGTGAGAGATTTTGCCTTAAACACCATGAAGGGAGTAAAGGAAGAAAATCTAATTTTGGCACTTCTACAAACTTATAGAACAGGAAAAGATCAGTATTATAATATATTGAACACACTTTTAGAAGCACTTGGAGAATTTGATGACCCTGAAATTAGAAGAGCTGTTGAGGAAATAGCTATGAATGATTCATATCCACTTCAAATACGTATAAAAGCTATTGATAAATTATCTGAGATAAGTGATAAAACAGTTATTCCTTCTCTTATGCCAATATTATCTGATTATAATCAGTACAAACTTCATTCTGCGGTAATCCAGACAGTAAAAAATTTGGGTGCCTATAACCAGTATGAGCAAGAAATTAAACGTCGCACTTTTGAAGCTCATCAAAAAGCATCATCTATAAATGAATAAACTTATTCTATCATTATTTATTTTTAGTGGATTGAATGCTCAACAAACAGATTCATTAAAAGTTTCTGAATCAGATAGTTTGAAAATTGAAGAGTCTAAAATAGTCAGCAATCAAGATTCTATATCTCAAGAGACACCACTTCCCTCAGTAAGAAATTTAATAATTAAAAAAGAAAAATTAGATTCTGATGAACCTTTCTTTGAAATAAAATCCAGTATTGAGTTGCTTCATCAACAAGTAGATTCTTTAAAAAAAGTTATATCTACTTATGAAGAAGGAAAGGGCGCTATGCCTACTATAGATGAGGATTTGCTTAATCTAATTAAAGTTCCGCAATTACGTCATAGAATTGAGTTGCAAAATGGAACTGTTGTTAATGGTGAAATAATAGAAGAAGATCAATTAGGAGTTATTATTCAAACATCAATTGGGCAATTAGCAATTGAAAAAGATAAGATTATTGATATAATGGAAGATTTACCACCTAGGGCAAAAGTTGAAATAGTTGGTGAACCCTTTGTTGATATTTTTCCTGATAGAGAGGAAATCAGTGGATCAATAAAAAATATTGGGACAAAACGTGCTGATTTTGTTAGAGTGATAGCAAATCTTTGGTCACCGACTACGGCATTATTACATCAAGATTCAGTTTTTATTTCTGGCCAAAACCAAAAATATTTTACAGGTATTAAATCTGATGCAGCTTTAGAGCCAGGATCAACTATTGATTTTAAACTTATTTTTCCTCTTAATGAAGGAGATGATATTTCTTATCGTACTTATGAAGTACGCTGGGAATCCTATAAATAATTATAAATGCGTCTGATATATGTCATGTAACCTTAACAATCCAACACATGACTTTTCATCATCTTCTAATACTGGTAATACTGAAATCTGAGACTTTCTCTCCTCCATTAGTAATAATGCATCTCTCAGAGGAGCTTTAACATTAACATTTATTGGTTCAACAGACATTACATCACTTGCAAACATTTTGTCAATATCGCCATTTTCAGCTAAACATCTTCTTAAATCACCTTCAGTTACTATTCCTTGAAGATCACCATTATTATTTAAAACTAATGCAGCGCCAAATGGTTTTTCGGTCATATCAATCACAACCTTTCTAAGGTTGTCATCTCGTTTAACAATGGCTACATCTTTTATTGGCATCATTATTTCTTGAACAGTTAATCTAAGTCGCCTGCCGATATCACCTGCTGGATGAAGTTTTGCAAAATCTTCATGCTTAAAACCTTGATGACTCATTATAACAGTTGCCAAAGCATCCCCAATAGCTAGAGTAAGGGTAGTACTTGATGTAGGAACCAAACCAAGCGGATCTACTTCTTTAGATACTGATGCATCTATCACAATATCCATATCAGCAATTAAGGATGATTTCATATTACCAATAATTCCAATTAATGGAGAATTGAATTCCTTTAGGATTGGAATCAGACGAACCAGTTCATCGGTCGCCCCGCTTTTCGAAATTAAAATAGTTGGATCTCCAGGAGCATAAATCCCTAAATCCCCATGTGAGGCTTCCGCAGCATGTAAAAAAACAGCTTTATTTCCTATGCTACATAATGTTGCTGCAATTTTTTGTGCAATCAATCCAGATTTTCCCATTCCTAAAATCACAACTTTTCCTGGATGATTAACAATTAAATCACATGCTTTAACAATATTTGTAGAAGTTCGCTCTGCCGCATCTATTAGCTCTTGTCCCTCCTCCAGAAGAATTCGACTTGCTATTGATTTTAGATTAGATTCTGTCATAACTCAACAAATTTACATCTTACCAGCAAGCATTACCATAATTGCATTTTGCATATGCATTCTATTTTCAGCTTGATTAAAAACAATTGAATTAGTTGACTCAATTACATTATCTGTTACTTCTCGTCCTCTTTCAGCAGGAAGGCAATGCATAAATAAAGTTTTTTTACCAGTTGATTTAAGCATGTTTGAGTTTACCTGAAAAGGTGCAAAAATCTTTTTGCGATCATTTAATTCATCTTTTTGGCCCATTGATGCCCATACATCAGTATAAATAATATCAGCACCAACAACATCATTTATTGGATCGTGACTTAATTCAAAAGTTGATTTATCACTGTCACTAATAAAATCTATGGCTTCTTTGTCAGGTTCAAAACCTTCGGGACAAATACATGTAAAATGTAATGGTATTCTTGTAGCTAAATGAATCCATGAGTGAACAATATTGTTCCCATCACCAACATAAACAATCTTCAAGTCATCCAAATTATCTCTGTTTTCGAAAATAGTAAAAATGTCAGCCATTATTTGACAAGGATGATTATAATCCGTTAAACCATTTATTACGGGTACATTTGAAAATTCTGCTAATTCAATAATATGTTGATGATCAAATAAACGAGCCATTATCATATCATTGTATCCACTTAAAACTCTAGCTATATCTTTGACTTCCTCTCTTTTTCCAATTGAAATATCATCAGGACTTAAATAAACCGCATGACCTCCCAACATATTAAATCCTGTTTCGAATGATACTCTCGTACGTGCAGATTGTTTTGCAAAAATCATGGCCAATGAATGGCCTTCAAAAGGGGAAAAAATCTCTTTATTTTTTAGCTTTATTTTTAATTCAGCTGTAAAAGAAATCAAATCCAAGATTTCTTGACTAGTAAAATCACTAATATGTAAAAAATCACGTTTCATAATAATAAACTATATTTTATGTAATATTTATAATATATACTTACTCAAGTCTTGATCTTCTACAATATTCTTTAACTTATTAGATACTAATTTTTTAGTAATAGTTATAGTTTTCTTTCTTCCACTTGATTCATCGAACATAAAATTATCTAATAAAGTTGTCATTACCGTATGAAGTCTTCTAGCACCAATATTTTCCATTTTTGTATTTACATCTGCAGCAATCTTCGCAATCTCCTTGATTGCCTCTACATCAAATTTTAAAGTAACATTTTCTGTCCCAAGCAATGAAATATATTGTTTTATCAGTGATGATTCTGGGTGCTGTAAAATTTTTACAAAATCACTAACAGATAATTTGTCCATTTCTACTCGTATTGGAAATCTACCCTGTAATTCAGGTATCATATCTGATGGTGATGAGACATGGAATGCACCAGCAGCAATAAAAAGAATGTGATCAGTTTTAATCATCCCATATTTTGTAGGAACTGTACTCCCCTCTACAATTGGGAGCAAATCTCTTTGAACACCTTCCCTACTTATATCAGGCCCCGAACTACGACTACTGCTATCAACTATTTTATCAATTTCATCAAGAAAAACAATACCACTATTTTCTACTCTTTCTTTTGTTGAACGTATTAGGTCATCTTGATCTAATAAACTATCAGCTTCCATCTCAAGTAAAATATTTCGTGCCTCTGAAACTGAAACTTTTCTTCGTTTTTTTTGATTGGGCATTACATTAGACAACATTTCTTTAATATTCATACCGATATCTTCACCACCAAGAGGCCCAAAAATCTGCATCGATGCTGTATTAGATTCAGAAACTTCGATTTCAATCTTGCGATCTTCAAAATCTCCGTTAACGAGTTTTTTTCTTAAACGCTCACGGGTTTTTTTAAACCTTATTTCTTCTTCTTCTGTTTTTTTATGCTTACCATTACTTGGAAAAAGAGAATCAAGAATTCTTTCTTCAACAAGGTTTTTTGCTAATGATTCTACTTCTTTCTGTTTCTCTTTTTTTACAATTGACATTCCAATATCGGTTAAATCTCTAATAACTGACTCAACATCTCTTCCTACGTAGCCAACTTCAGTAAATTTACTTGCCTCAACTTTAATAAAAGGAGCCTTAGCTAATTTAGCTAATCGTCTAGAAATTTCGGTTTTCCCAACTCCTGTGGGACCAATCAAAATAATATTATTTGGTACAATTTCATTTCGCATTGATCCATCAATCTGTTGTCTACGCCAACGATTTCGAAGTGCAATCGCTACAGATCTTTTTGCACTATTCTGACCTACGATAAATCTATCAAGCTCAGAAACTATTTTTTTGGGAGTTAGATCATTCATTTATTTTCTAATACTGTAATTGAATCATTTGTGTATATACAAAGATCTGCAGCAATTTTTAATGATTTTTCAACTACTTTTTTCGCAGAAAAGCTAGTAGTGTCTAGAAGAGCTATTGCAGCTGATTGGGCAAAACCCCCTCCTGATCCAATAGCTATAACGGATCCGTCAGGTTCAATCACATTTCCATCTCCAGAAACAATAAATGAATTTGTATTATCTATCAAAGCAAGAAGAGCTTCTAAATTCCTTAAAACCTTATCCATCCTCCACTCTTTCGCTAACTCAACTACTGCCCGTTTCAATTCACCTTCATATTCATCTAACTTTAATTCAAACTTTTCAAAAAGTGATAAAGCATCAGCTGCTGCACCAGCGAATCCACCTAATATTATACCTTTTTCAGTTTTAAATTTTCTGACTTTTACTGCTTTTTGTTTAAAGGCCATATCCCCAAAGGTAACCTGTCCATCACCTCCTAGTGCAACTTGACCTTTTCTACGGACACCTAGAATAGTAGTTGAACGTATTTTATATTCCATCTATTTTCCCATTAATAGCTTGAATAGTCTTGAGTTTGATGGTAAAACTAAAGTTGTTTTATCATCGACCACCTTCTTATAAGCATCTAAAGTTCTAACAAATTCATAAAATTTAGGGTCCGACGAATAGGAGCGGGCATAAACATTTACTGCTTTCGCATCTCCTTCTCCACGCAATCTTTCCGCTTCCTTATATGAGTCAGCTAGAATAATTGTTTTATCTCGATCTGTCGCCGCCCTTATTTTTTGTGCTTCTTCTTCACCTTCAGATCTATATTTGTTTGCCTGCCTTTTCCGCTCTGCCTCCATCCGTGCATAAATTGACTCTTCATTTTCAGCTGGTAAATCAACTCTTCTAATACGAACATCTACCACTGCTATACCATAATCTTGCGTAGCATCATTACTAGCATTAGTTACTACTTCCATCAATTGCTCACGATTTTCAGTAATAATTTCAACCATATCATGTGTTCCTAATTCTCGACGAAGTTCAGAATAAACAATATCATCCATCCTACTTAATGCTGTTGGAATAGCTTGTACTGTTTTTAAGAATTGTAAGGGATCAACAATTTGCCATCTAATATAATTATCTACAATTAGTGTTTTTTTATCTTGACTCAAAATTTCTTCAGGAGGAGAGTCATATTCTAATAATCTATCATCAAAAACAATTTTCTCTTGTATCGGGAATGGGACTTTAAAATTAAATCCTGGGTTAGTAATCGTACGAACAGGTTTACCAAACTGCAATATAACAACTTGTTCAGTCTCATCTACAATAAATACAGTAGTTAATCCAACAAATGCTGTAAGGAAACCTAATATCATCATTATTTTTTTCATGACTATTTATCTCCTTTTGCTTTTAGATTAAGTAGATTAATGAGATTCCCACCACCTTCTCCATCAGGCACAACAATCTTTTCTCGATTTTCTAATATTTCCTCGACAGTTTCAAGATACATTCTAGTCTCAGTTACACCTTTTGCTTTCCGATATTCCTTTAATACTGCATTAAATTTTGCGACATCACCTTCTGCTCTCGCAATACGAGCTTCTTTATATCCTTCTGCCTCCCTAATCATAGATTGAGCTTCACCACGAGCTTTTGGAATTACATCGTTACGATATCCTTCCGCTTGATTTATCATACGATTTTTATCTTCTTTAGCAGAAGCCACATCTTTAAATGCTGCTACTACTTGCTCAGGAGGACTAACATCCTGTAATTGAACAGCAACAATTAAAATTCCCGTGTCATATTTATCTAAAATAGATTGTACTAAAGTCTTCGTTTCTTCTTGTATCATAAATTTTCCAGAAGTTAGCGCTTCATCAATATTGTGACGACCAACAACTGTCCTCAAAGACGCTTCTGATGCTTGTCTTACTGTCAACTCAGGTTTAATAAAATTAAATACATAAGCAATTGGGTCTTTAATCTTGTATTGTACGATCATTTCCGCATCAACTATATTTTCATCACCTGTTAACATTAGACTTTCACGCTCAACTGTTTGATATTGATTTTTTCCTATGCTTCTAAAACCAATTTCAATTCTTTTAACCTCAGTGACTTTAGGTGTTTGAACTTTCTCAATAGGAAAAGGGAAATGATAGTTTAATCCAGATTGTGCAGTTCGCGAATATTTACCAAACGTTTGTACTACACCTACTTCATCAGGCCCAACTACATAAATTCCTGTCAGAAGCCAAAGTCCTAATAATATTCCAAAAATTGAGAAGCCCCCAATCGAAAATACCGGTACTTTGATTTCTTGATCGCCAACGATAATTCGTTTATAAGCCATTTATTTTATCCTTTCTAATGAGTTAACTGCCTGCGAAGACGTGCAACTGGAAATTCTAATTGTTCCCTATACTTAGCTACAGTCCTTCTCGCAACAGGATAACCCTTTATATTTAGTTTTTCTGCTAGATGAGAATCAGTTAATGGTGATTTTTTATCTTCATCATCTATTAATTGTTTCAATAAATCCTTAATTATTTTGGTACTAACCTCTTCACCGCTTTTAATAATATACCCATCTGTGAAGAAAGATTTTAATTCAAAAATACCATAAGGTGTATCTACATATTTTCCTCTAGTTGATCGACTTATGGTAGAAATATCCATATTTAATTCCTCAGCAATATCTTTAAGCTTCATTGGAATTAAAGATTTAGTATCACCTTCAAAAAATTTAGGTTGTCTAATAATAATTTCTTTCATCACAAGAAATAAAGTTTTGCGTCTTTGTTTAATTGCGCTAATGAACCATGAAGCTGAATTAAATTTTTCTTTCAAATATTTTTTTTCATCAGTAGAAATTTTTTTTTGATCCATTATATTAACATATTTATCATTTAAAGATAATTCAGGAATCCATGAATCATTTACAATTATCTTCCAATTTTCATCCTGTCGTAATATTAAAAGATCTGGTACTACGGTTTCGCTTTCTTCACCAATTTTACTTTTTCGCGGATGAGGATCTAATTTAGATATTTCTTGCAAAATCTCAGATAACGACTCATTCCCAATATTTAGTTTCTTTTGAATATTTTCATAACGGTGATTTGAAAAATCATCAAAATGTTCTGTAACAATTTTATATGCAAATGAGTTTTTGTTATGACTTAATTGAATTTTCAAACAATCTTGTAGATCTCTTGCTGCAATGCCAGGAGGATCTAATTGCTGAACTTTTTGGAGAATTTTTATCACATCTGAGCTTGTTCTTTGAAAACGATCAGCAATCAAGATAGGCTCAATTGGTAAATATCCATTGTCATCTAAATTCCATAAAATCTCTTCTGCTATAGCTCTTTCCCAATCTTTAAATTTATATGCATCTAATTGTTGGACCAGGCTTTCAATAAAGTCAACTTGTTGTTTAATCGGAAAATCATAAGAATGTGAATTATGATTGTCATAAATATTCGATGGCTCATATTCATCTGGATCTTCTTCAAAATCAACTTGCTCATCTGTCTGTTTACTATCAACCAAAGGAATCTCTTCAGATTCAGATTGTTCTAATAAGGGGTTTTTTTCTAATTCATCTAAAATTTTTTTTTCAAGATGGGAAACATTCAATTGTAAAATATTAGCTTGAATTAACTGTTGAGGAGATAAAGACTGCCTTAGAGATTGTTTTTGCTTCAATTTAGACATCACAAAGTAAAGCGCTCTCCTAAATACAATCGTTTTGCTTCATCATCATTTGCAAGAAATTCTGAAGTACCAGATTTTAAAATTTTCCCGTCAAACAATAAATATGATCGATCTGTAATAGATAAAGTTTCTCTGACATTATGATCGGTAATTAATACACCAATATTTCGCTCTTTCAATGAATGGACAATAGTCTGTATGTCTTCAACTGCGATTGGATCGACACCTGCAAATGGCTCATCTAGTAGAATAAAGTCCGGATCAATAGCAAGTGTTCGAGATATTTCGACTCTTCTTCTTTCCCCACCTGAAAGGTTTGAACCTTTATTTTTTCGGATGTGTTGAATTGAAAGATCATCAAGTAGCTGCTCAATTTTTTCAGTTTGTTCATCTTTTGTAAGATTTGTCATTTCCAAAACTAAACGCAAATTATCTTCAACACTAAGTTTGCCAAAGATTGATGGCTCCTGTGATAAATATCCTATTCCAGACCTACTCCTCTGATACATTGCCCGATTAGTAATTTTATTTTCATCCAAAAAAATTTGACCTTTTGTAGGTTTAATCATCCCTGTTATCATATAAAAAGTTGTTGTTTTTCCAGCACCATTAGGACCAAGCAGACCAACAATCTCACCCTTATTAACTTTTAGATCTACATCTCGCACGACCCATCGTTTCCCATAGCGTTTGTGCAAACCTTCTGCGCTGAGTTGAGAGTGACTAGTTTTTTTTGTCTTCATGAAAAACACCAGTAGGTTTTAAAATTTTCCAATTATCTAATTCCACATCTGACTCAAACCCAATACCATATAACGTATCCTGCTCTTCAGTAATAAAAATCACTCTATCATCTGTATAAACTTTTTCTCTATGATTATCCCAGGATAAAGTATCAGTGAATAATGTTACTCCACTATCAGACAAAACAATAACATCTCCAATAGCAATCAAAAAATCTTTTTCTTCATCAATTTCAGCTATTTGTGATTTAAGATTAGTTGTATATACTTCTTCATCATTAAAAAAATCAGCATCAACTTTTTCATTTAAAAGGATGTATTGTCGTTCATTATATTTTTCCAGATGACCTGCTCGAATAACAGCTCTCTTTATCCCTTGATTAGTTAAAGTAATAATTGCATCCCAACTTTCTGCATCAGGACGTCCTTCTCTAGATTCACCTAATCTCTTTACTTCAGATACTTCGCATCCAATGATAAAACCCAAAAAAATTAAAATTTTTCTCACTATTGATTTTTGACCTTTTCTTGCAAGGATTTTATGACACTATCGAGTCGACCTTGCTCTGATAAAATCCATTCGACTGCCTCTCGAAATGCGCCATCACCTCCATTTTTTTTAGTAATATAGGTAGCAACCTTTTTACATGGGGTAGATGCATTATTTGTAGCAATAGGAAAAGCTACTTTTTCCATAATTGGAATATCAATTAAGTCATCTCCAACATAAGCTATCTCATCATCAGATAAAGTATATTTTGACTTTAATTCTTCATAAGGAGGTATTTTATTTAAAGTTCCATTATATATATCTTGAATTTTTAATTCTGATGCTCTTGATTCAGTAGCTGCAGATTTTCGACCTGAAATAAGTGCAACCTTCAACCCTGCTTCTCTAATTAATGCAACTGCAGCGCCATCAGAAACAGAAAATTTTTTTAATTCAATATTTTCAGTAGATGAAAAGCCCTTATATATTGAACCATCTGTCCATACTCCATCGACATCAGATATAATCATCTTTATTTTATTAATATCTTGCATTAGTTAATTAACCGAATCAAATATTTTTTTAACTAAAATCAATAATTCTTCTAATTGATCTAGAGGCCACTGCGTTGATGCATCTGATTTTGCTAATTCAGGATTATCATGAACTTCCATAAATAATCCATCACATCCTGCTGCAACAGCTGACTTTGCCAATATAGGAATCATTTCTCTCTGACCTCCCGTACTAGAATCTATACCTGGGATCTGGGAGGAATGTGTAGCATCAAATATTACAGGATAACCTGAGGTTTGCATAGTAGGGATAGCTGTCATATCTGAAACTAAATCATAACCAAAAGATGTTCCTCTTTCAGTAAGTAAAATATTTTCATTACCTGAGGAAGAAACTTTTTCCGCTGCAAATATCATCTTACCAGGAGCCAAAAATTGTCCTTTTTTAATATTAACGACTTTTCCTGTTTCTCCAGCAGATATTAATAAATCTGTTTGTCTGCATAAAAATGCTGGAATTTGTAAAACATCAACAACTTCAGCAACCAAACTGCATTGGTCAGGTAAATGAACATCAGTTAAAACCGGTACATCAATTTCTTTTTTGATTTCTGACAAAATAGACAATCCTTCATCAATATTAGGACCTCTAAACGAATTTGTTTCAGTTCGATTAGCTTTATCAAATGAACTTTTATAAATAAAAGGCATTCCTAATGAATCTGTAATCGTACGAATAGATTCTGCCATCTTCAAAGAATGCTCTCTAGACTCAATAACACAAGGGCCTGCGATTAAAGGTAGAGAACCTGCACCATATTCAACTTTGTCAACGGTTACTTTTTTAGTCATTTATTTTTTCTCTTCAAGTTTTTCACTGATGCCTTAATAAATTCTCTAAATAACGGATGTGCCTTACTTACACGACTTTTCAATTCAGGATGGAATTGGCCAGCAACATACCAAGGGTGATCGGTTAATTCAATGATTTCTACTAAATTAAGTTCCTCATTTAAGCCGGAAATTTTCATTCCGTTTTTTTCTAATCGATCACGATAGCGATTGTTCACTTCCCAGCGATGACGATGTCTCTCTGTTATTTGTTTTTTTCTATATGCAGAGTAGGTTTTTGTCCCAGGTTGAATATTACAATCATAAGCACCAAGACGCATTGTTCCACCCTTTCGTTTTATTGCTTTCTGTGATTCCATTAATTCAATTACAGGATAAGGAGTATTTTTATTGAACTCAGTACTATTCGCATTTTTTAAACCACAAATATTTCTAGCAAATTCAATTACAGCACATTGCAAGCCAAGACAAATTCCTAAAAATGGAATCTCGTTTTCACGAGCAAACTTACATGAAAGTATTTTTCCTTCAGATCCTCTGGACCCAAATCCAGGAAGAAGTAATATTCCATCCATATTTTTAAAAGTTTTTTCAGCATCTTGATCAGATTTGATATCTTCTGTTGAAACCCAATGCACGTTGACTCTAGCATCATTTTCTACGCCGGCATGTATGAAAGCTTCTAAAACACTTTTATAAGCATCAGGTAGCTCTGTGTACTTACCGCACATAGCAATATTAACCTGATGGCTTGGCTTTTTAAATTTTGTTATAAATTTCTCAAGATAAGATACATTTAATTTTCCTGGTAGTTGAAGGCGATTCATAATTATCTCTCCAACATTCTGCTTATAAAGAGTGAGGGGCACTTCATAAATACTTTGAACCTCTGTCCCTTCTATTACATGTTCAGGGTTTACATTCCCAAAAAGTCCAATTTTTTGTTTTACTTCTTTTGTAAGTGGATACTCCGTTCTCGCAATGATCATATCCGGCGACAGACCAATCTCTCTTAACTTCATAACTGAATGCTGGGTGGGCTTAGTCTTTAACTCTTCACTAGCTAGTATATAAGGGACAAGAGTGACATGGACAATTGTATGATTATGGTACCCTACTTCAAGAGATAATTGTCTAATAGCTTCCATAAATGGTTGGCTCTCAATATCTCCAACTGTACCTCCAACTTCACAAATAACGACATCATATTTTTTAGGAGAATTAACTAATTTAATTCTAGATATGATTTCATCTGTAATATGAGGGATAACTTGTATTGTTGCGCCCAAATAATCTCCTCGTCTTTCACGATCTAAAACAGTACTGTATACTTGGCCTGAAGTTGCATTATTGATTTTACTCATATCTAAATCAATAAATCTTTCATAATGGCCTAGGTCAAGATCAGTTTCGGAACCATCATCTAAAACAAAAACCTCACCATGCTGATACGGGTTCATTGTACCAGGGTCAACATTCAAATAAGGATCTAATTTTAATATGGTTACCTTTAAACCTGAGCTTTTAAGTAAATAACCAATAGATGCAGCTGCAATTCCTTTACCTAAACCTGAGATTACTCCACCTAAAACAAAAATATATTTTACTGGATTTTTAGTCACCATTTTATTTTTTTAGGGTTTCTTTTAAATCATCCATTACATCTATACCTTTATTTACTTTTTCAGTTAATACTACTTTAATTGGAATTTTATTATCCAATGCACGGTACTGTTCTAGTTTAAACTTAATCTCATTTTCCGAAGGCTCCAACGAAATGAATTTTTCTAACATTGCTTTTCTATAAGCATATATACCCATATGGTGATAATAGCCTCCAGCCTCAGATTCAATAGGATATCGTCTGAAATTTACTGCGAATCTATCTCTATCAAGTAAAACTTTTACAGTATTGGGATCACAAAAGCTTTTGGCATCAATCTTTCTACCTGCTATGGTAGCCATTTCAATATTTTCATTTTCAAACTCAGCAACTAGAATATCGATAAGATTAGGATCAATACTAGGTTCATCTGCCTGAATATTAACTACTATTTCTACGTCCTGTTTAGAGACAGCTTCTTGAACTCTATCTGTCCCTGAGACATGGTCATTTGAAGTCATAACATATTTGATTTTTAACTTTTTTAAAGCCTCAGCTGTTTCTTTTGAATCTATAGCAACAATAACATCATTTAATGATTTAGATTTTTTCGCTTGCTCATAAACATGAGCTACCATTGGTTTCCCCTCAATTGGGTGAAGAATCTTTTTGGGAAATCTTGTTGAGTGCAAACGTGCTGGAATAATTCCGATTGTATTCATAAAATCAAACTAGGAGCTTCAACTAGAGGTAGATATTGGATAGCTATAGAAATCAAACTAATCTTTAGCAAAAGAAAACCAGTATCAAACATAAATAAATTCAACAATAATATAATTCAAATTTAGTGGAACCTTCTTTCCACTACAAGAAGCTTAAGTTATATTTTATTCAAACCGTAAGGATTCAATTGGATCCAAATTGGCTGCTCTCCATGCGGGATAACTTCCAAAGCCAATCCCAATTAAAGAACATACTAGTAGACCATAAAAAGCCCAATCAAAAGGTATCACAGCTGAAACGTTCAATACCACAGCCACCAAATTACCAGCTGCAATTCCTAGGATAACACCAACAATCCCTCCAAATTGACTTAAAAATACAGCTTCAGTTAAAAATTGGGTAAGGATATGTCCTCGAGTAGCGCCAATCGCTTTACGTATACCGATCTCTTTAATTCGCTCAGTAACGGATACAAGCATAATATTCATAATACCAATTCCCGCAACCAACAGGGCAATGACGCTCACTGAAAAAGCAAATATTTTTACGCCACCTGTAAATGCACCAAATGTTTCAAGAAGTTCTGTATTAGATGTGACTTCAAAATCATTTTCCTTTTCAGGTGGAACTTTACGAATTGTTCTCATTATACCAATGACTTCATCTTGAGTTTTATCATAATCTTCTACTGAAGGAGCTTCAACTGTTATACCCAAAGAAGTCCGATTATCTGAAAATTTTTGCAGATAATTTGTGATTGGAATTAATATAAAGTTATCTTGACTGCCACCAAACAATTCTCCCTTTCTCTCAATTGTCCCAACAACGGTATAATTTAATCCCTTGATTTGAATAACTTTTCCTAAGGGATCTTCAAATGGAAAAAGCTTGTCAATAACATCTCCACCCAGGAGACAAACATTTCTTGAAAACTGTATGTCATCCTGAGTCAAGTTTCTACCATCTTCGACAAACGTATTAAGTGTTCTTAGAGCATTTTCATCCCCTCCAGAAATTTCAACTGTTTTATTAACAAGTTTATCTTTATATCTTATTGATCTTTCCTGTTCACTATCAACGACACTAACCAATATTGGTAATTTCGCACGCTCTTTTAATAGTTCATATTGTCTGTAATCAATATTTTTTCGATTTCTATATTTTGATCTACTACCAGGACCAAATTGTATTGCTGGAGTTTTATTAATAAGAAAAGTGTTAGTGCCAAAAACATTTAAGCCAGATTCAATGGAAGTTTCTAAAGTTCGTATAGCAGTCATAACACCAATTACTGAAAAAACACCAATAGATATACCAAGCAAAGTCAGAATTGCACGCAGTTTATTTTGAACAATTGCCTCTACAGTCATACGCATACTTTCTCGAAGCATACTTCTTAGTTGGCTGCCGCGGATCATAATTTACTCATATCGTAAAGCATCTATAGGGTCGAGGCGAGCTGCACGGTAAGATGGGACTACTCCTGAAAGGACACCTACTAGAACACTTAATAAAATTGATGTAAGAGCTAACCATATAGGCATTGTAGAAGGAAAAAATTTATTAATAATAAAACTTAAGCCACTAGCCATCGTTAATCCAATCACGCCTCCAATTAGACAAATGGTAATAGCTTCCATTAAAAATTGAGTCAATATCATATTTTTTGTTGCACCTATTGCCTTGCGAACACCAATCTCTTTTGTGCGCTCTTGAACAGAAACAAACATGATATTCATAATTCCAATTCCACCCACCACTAGTGATAAGATAGTTATGAAAATACCTGTACCTCCTATCGCAAACTTTATCTGGTTATATTGCCTTTCAAATGCTTCAGTTTGATTGATAGCAAAATCATCCTTTTCTGATGGTTTTAACCCCCTTGTTTGTCTCATAATTCCGTACAATTCATCTTTAGCCTCTACAATGTTTTCCGGCGGTACTTTTACGCTAATACGAATAAATCCCCTTCTAGAAAATAATCTTACGGAAGTTCCAACAGGTATAATCGCTTGGTTATCTACACTAAACAATCCAAGAAATTTTCCTTGTTTTTCCATTATACCTATTACTCTGAATTTAATTCCATCAATTTTGAGATACTCACCAATAGGGTCCTGGTTGACAAAAAGATTTTCAGCAATATCATTTCCTATAATTGTTACACGAGAGCCTGAACGATCTTCACCTTCAGTAAAAAATCGTCCTCGAGCTATATTGGCAGTAATTGTTGACATGTAATCTGTATTCGTACCAAAAATTTGCGTACCTGCAGTACTTAGGTCTCCATTTGAAAGCACAGCTCCTCTTTGCATAACAGGCGCTACAGCTTCTGCATAACTTGACTTTTCTTTTATCACATCTACATATTCAAGACGCATTCTTGGGCGATTTCTAACCTCCCACCATTCAGTATCCCCAAACCACTCCCACCTACTTATAGAAAAAATATCTTTCCCTAAAAAAGCCATACTTTTATCAAACCCTTTGTCAAGTCCAGAGATTAATGTGCCCATTAAAGTAACCGATAATACACCTATGATAATTCCTAAAGCTGTTAAGATCGATCGAGATTTATTTGAAAGAATCGAAGTTAATGCTATGCGAAAACTTTCAAAAAAAACTGAAAACATTATGCAACTTCCATCTTATTATTATTAATTAAGTCATCCTTAACTCTACCATCAAAAATTGTAATAATACGATTTGCATGATTGGCAATATCTTCTTCATGAGTTACCAATATTATAGTATTACCTTTTGAATGTAATTCATCTAAAATCTTCATTATCTCAATTCCACTTTTTGAATCAAGATTTCCTGTAGGTTCATCTGCCAAAATAATCGAAGGATTATTTACCAATGCTCTTGCAATAGCAACCCTTTGACGCTGGCCTCCGGATAATTCATTCGGTTTATGATCAACTCGATCTCCAAGGCCAACTGAAACAAGTGCTTTATTTGCCATTTCTAGTCGTACTTCTTTTGGAATATTAGAATAAATAAGTGGCACCTCAACGTTTCTTAAGGCAGTTGCTTTTGGCAGCAAATTAAAAGTTTGGAATACAAATCCGATTTTTCTGTTACGAATGGATGCTAATTGATCATCATCCATTTCATGAACTAATTCACCCCCAAACTCATAATTTCCTTCAGTTGGAGTATCTAAGCATCCAATCATGTTCATTAAAGTTGATTTACCAGAACCTGATGGACCCATAATTGAAATATATTCATTTTGTTTAATTTTTACATCGACACCATCAAGCGCACGTACAATTTCCCCGCCAACATCATAGTAACGTTTGATATTTGTTAGGGATATAAGGTCAGGCATAATTGTTATCTAAAATTGGAAAATTTTCCAACCCTAAGCTTAATTGTTTTCCTTTTTATCACTATCTTTTCTCATAGTGATAATTTTATTATGAGATAGATCTTTACTTATTGCTTTATAAGAGCCTGTAATAATTTCTTCTCCCTCATCCAACCCACTTAAGAGTTCATAATGCGTATCACTAGAAATACCAACTTTTACTGGTCTTATGTGAGCATACTTAGTGCCTTTTTTAGCCTTTTTAAATTCTTCATCTATGTTTTCACCACCATCATATGACTCATCACGTTTTACGTTACCTTCTGCATCAGCAATTACAAAAACTAATTCTTCCATTTCTCTCTTTTTAGAACCATCATTATTATTAGGTCCAGAATTAGAATTATTTGGTCGACCAGATTTTTTTCCACCACTTGCAAATTTCTCAGATCCTTTTTGTCGAACTGTTAAACTCTGTATAGGGATTGCTAAAACATCTTCTTTTTTATCTGTTATAATATCTGCAGTTGCACTCATTCCAGGTCTAATTCCTTCTGGAACATTGAGCATCCGAACTTTAACTTGAAAATTAGTAACTTGCTGTTGAGAACCCATTCCTGTCACTTCCGATACATGTGCAATCTCACTAACAACTCCATAAAATAAAGTATCTAAAAAAGCATCAATCTCAATTTCAGTTGTATCTCCAACTGCGACAGAAACAACATCATTTTCATTCACATCAATAATAACTTCCATCCTCGAGAGATCTGCAACAATCATTAAGTTATCTGCCTGAAACATTCCCCCGACCGCCATCTCTCCTACTTCTTTATAAATTTTTGTAACAATACCATTTTGTGGAGCAGTAATTCTGGCTTTATCAAGATCATCTCTTCGTGATTCTAAGTTTGCTTTTGCTTGAGAGAGTTGACTATTTGCAATTTCATAAGAAGCCTGAATAGCTTCTAATTCTTGATCAGATGCAAGGTTTTGCTCATACATTGATTCAACACGTTTTTTGCTTGCTAATTCCTGCTTAATCCGTGCTTCAGCAGAACGTACAGATGATGATGCTGAGTTATAATTTGCTAATAATTGTTTTCTATCTAAAGAAATTAAATGCTGACCTTTTTTAACCCTATCCCCTTCTTTTACTGTTATCGAATCAATCCACGCCGATGATGTAGCACTAATTTTGACTTCAATCTCAGGTTGTATCCTTCCACTTGCATTAACTTTTTGTACAACTGTTCTACGCGTTACCTTTTCTGCCTCAACAGTTATCGCATTTGTATTATCCTTCCTTAAACTCGCTACAATCATGATTACTAGTAGTAATCCACCACCACCAAAAATCAGCCATTTTTTCTTTTTAATTAATTTAGCCACTACTCTCTCCTATTAATTATTTATATTCGTTATCTAACGTACCTAAAAGTGCCTTTAGGTTTGTCTGCTCAATATATGCATCATATTTAGAGCGTATTAAAGATGAACGAGCCTGAACAACAGAAACCTGTGAATCCAGAACTTCTAAAATTGTTGTTGAACCTTGAGCATATCGTACTTGAGCTAACTTTAAATCTTCCTCAGCAGATTCAAGTACCGTCTCATTAATTGGTATAATCTCTTTATAATTATTTAATCGATCTAAAGTATATTTTAATTGAACTGATAAATCTTGAAGTTGAGTTAAATATTCAGACTCCTGTTTATCAACCGCAATTTTTGCCTTTTGAATTCTTGTTGAAATACTATTCCCAGAAAAAATAGGTATCGAAATAGAGAATCCCATATTGATCCGTTTTTGCTCATTTGTGGAATTGGTTAATGCATCATTTAAATTATCAGAACTACCCGAAACGTTAGAACTAGCACTGATATTAGGCAGACGTGCTCCTTTTGCTATCTTTTCAGATAATTCTGCACTTGTAATTTGAAACTGTTTAGCTTTTACACTAGGATTAGATTTTTGAATTAATTCAAACCCAGTATCGAAGGTTGGAAGGGTTTCCATAGATGTATCGACTTCTTCTATTCCAAAATCAATCTCCTTACCTACAAGTCCCATTGCATTTTTCAAATTCATATACGCATTTTGTAAAGCTGCATCATTATTAACAACATCTACTCTAGCTTGGCCAAATCGGACTTGTGCTTTTAATAGATCTGTCTTTTTTGAGGACCCCAATTCGAATCTTTGTTGAGCCAGTGTTAATTGCTGTTGAGAGCTCAATAAATTTGAGCGAGAAACATCAAGTAATTGCGCTGCTTTTAAATAATTGAAATAAGCCGAATGGACCCCATTAATTATATTCGTTTTGATTTGACGATTATATTGCTCTGAGATTTTATAGCTATTTTTTGCTTGACGGATTGTATTCCACCATACACCGCCATCATAAATATTTTGAGTCAAAGATATATTTGATGAAGCGCTTGTAATGCTACTAATCCTATCGGTAATAATTTGGCCAGATGAAGAATTAAATCCGCCTAGCTGTTCAGGAAATTGAGATTCACTCATGCTACTAGAGAATCTAAGGGATGGCAAAATAGTACTATATGACTCTTTGACGTTTTGTCTTGATGACTGTAAATCCATCACTGATGCTTTTAATGATTCTTTATTTTCAAGGGCAACTCTGACTGCTTCGCTCAATGAATAAGTTTGACTTATACCCCAATTACAAAATAATAGTAAAAAAATTAATTTTTTATTCATTGACATCCCTTAATTAGCCTGCCATTCCAGCAAAAAATGAACCCATTCCTGAAAAAATAATTAAACTAAATATCCATAAACCTACTAGGACACTCAATGTAGAATTTGATGGTTTATTATACAAGTAACTAAAGCCTATGGCCATCAAATAAACTCGCCAGAATGCAAAAAGATCAATCCCAGCCAAAAAGCTATTTAAAAATTCACCCTCTTCTCCAACACCCAAAACACCCAAACCAGTAAATATCTTCAAATTGTCTGTAATATATTGTATAGGTGTTTTAATTATATATTCTAAGACAGAAGGAAGATACGCAAAAGATGCAACTAAGAATACACGGCCAAAGCTAGCTCCTCCTCCTAAAAATAAATTCCCGACAAACATTGAGAATAAAGACCAAAAAAGAATTCGAATTGGCCATGATAAAGCCATAGTAATATAAGTAAAAATTGCAGATGCCCCTGATTTAGAATATACACGATCATATTGGGCACCTAATATTTCTTGTTTTTGTTCTTCTGAAATATTGGTATTGTTATTAATACTTTGCTGGATCTGCTCCCATTGTAGATCTGCAATCTGATCTGAAAGTATAATTCCAGAGATAATAGCAAGTCCCATAATCAATGAAAGAGGCAACATTGCCTGTCTCCAATTAAAATCTTTTACAATACTCTCAAATGTCTCCCCTGGTGCAGTAAAAGTATTGATTATAGTCGCAATCATTCGCTTCCTCCTAGCCTGTAATCATTAAATATTACAATCATTATCTATATAAAGTTCCACTGTTTATAAAAATACGCGATAACAAAGGCTCTGAATTTAATCGTAAAAATAAAACTTACTTCTAGATTCTTTTAATTATAAATATTCATCTTTAATTTTTAATAGAAAAGCATATGCTGATTCGTATGTATTATCAATCTTTTCATCTAAGATAGCTTCTTCTATTGCAAACTTGATTTTTCCAACAACACGCCCCTCTTGTAATCCACAAACCTTCATTATTTCAGCCCCCCTAACTGGTGATTGGAATGCTTTTAAAGCATCTCGCTCAACAACATCTTTCATTTTTAATTCTACTCGTTCAAAATTTCTCATATACTGTTTTATTTTTTTTGGGTTCTTTGTAGTAATGTCAGCTCGACATAAAGTCAATAAATCATCTAAATCTTCCCCAGCCATAACCATTACTCTGCGAACTGCCGAATCAGTAATTTCTTTTTTTGCCAATGCAATTGGTCTAAGATGAAGTAAAGTTAATTTTTTCAAATAATTCTTTAGATTATTCGAAAGCTTCATACGTTTAGCTACTTTATTTAACATTCGCTCCCCAACTGCATCATGCCCATGAAAAGTATAACCTTTTTGCGGATCAATTCTTCTTGTATTTGGCTTTGCAATATCATGGACCAAAGCCGCAAAACGCAATTCCATCTTATTAGATAGATTTGCTGCATTATCTACAACTTGCATTGTATGATAAAAAATATCTTTGTGGTGCCATTCTTTAGTTTGATCCATACCATACATAATATGTATTTCTGGGAAAATATGCTTCATCAACCCTACTTCTTGAAGAATAATCAAACCAACAGAAGGCTTTGGCGTTGATAATATTTTTGTGAATTCAGTCGTAATTCTCTCTTGCGAGACTATATTGATACGATCAGCTTGACGTTTCATTGACTTAAAACATTTCTTATCAATTTCTAAACCTAAGCCTGATGCAAAATAAGCCGCACGCATCATACGAATTGGATCTTCCGAGAATGTATCATCAGGATCTAATGGTGTAATTAATTGTTTTGCTAAAAGATCTTTGACTCCATTGTGTGGGTCGTGTAATTCGCCAAAGCTATCAGGAGTTAAGCTCATAGCCATGGCATTAATTGTAAAATCCCTCCTTATTAAATCACCATTTAGATCAGTATAAATTACTTTTTGGGGTTTGCGAGAATTTATATTATAGGTTTCTTCTCTAGCGGCAGCAACTTCTATCGGAACTGGTTTAAATGGAATATGCGCTGTGGAAAATTTAGGAAAGGAAATTATTTTTTTTACACCCATCTCTTTTGCCAAGGTATTAGCAAATTCAATTCCGTCCCCAACTACCATCAAATCAATTTCTTTCAAAGGTCGGTCTAATAATAAATCTCTTACAACACCGCCAACCACATAAACTTCTTTCTCTTTCGAATTTGCGACCTCCCCAATCTTCTTAAGAATAGAATATATTTCTGGCTGTTTTTCAGCTAAATGGTGAATATTTGCCATTGTATAAATTAACACTATTTAAACAGAACCTGGCCATACCATGATACTAAATTTCATTAAACCAATAAAAAATTTTATCTAAATTATATTTACTATCTTTTTTTGAGGAGATATAAACCTTATTTTCTGCACATGAGAATCCTAGTCTCATTCATAATCATATCTACAATTGCTTTAGGACAATTTGGGAAAGTAGAAGTCACTATTGATAATCGTTTATTGCGTAATAATGAACGCCAAAAAGTTTCTTCTATAGGCTATGAAATTACTCGATTTTTTTCAGGCCAAATCTGGGATGAAGATTCTCAAGATCTCAAAATACCTTTACACATTTCTATCGCCTTTCAAGGAATAGCTCAAAAAAGTGGAATGGAAACATTTCATGCACAAGTATTGATCTCAGATGGGTCAGATATTCGATATTTTGATAAAGCTCTACAATTTTATTATAATCCTGGGAATAGTATTCAATTCGATCCAGTTATTTTTGAACCTTTAGGTAGTTTTTTAGCTTTTTATGCCTACATGATTCTTGCAGGACATTTAGATACTTATGATTTTTATGGAGGAAATTATACTTATGATAAAGCACGTGAAATTGCTCTAAGGGGGATGGCTTCAGATTATTCCAAAGGATGGAGCAACAGAAATCAGTTGCTTAAAGAAGTTACCGGCAACAAAGGTTTGAGAGAGGCTCGATTTGCTTACTACGTTGCTATGGATCTATTTGATCAAGGAAAACCTGAAGAAGCTTTAAAAGAATTTAAACTTATGTTAGCGGGTCTTGAAATTGTATTTCGTCAATTTCCAACAGGTAGAACTCTATATTTTTTAAATGCTCATCATAATAAACTAGCCAATCGACTTGATTTATTGGGACAATCAGATATCCTCTATCGACTATCTGAAATGGATCCATCTCATAAAGGCATATACCTTAAAGGATTAAAAAAGAAGTAGTTATGGCGATTCAAAATAAAAAAGAAGAAATCATATTTTATTCTATCCAAGGGGAAAGCTTAAAAAAACTTCATATATATGAAGGTGGGGTGTCAGCAGGATTCCCATCACCAGCGGATGACTATCTTGATGTAGATTTAAATCTTCATAAATATCTTGTAAAACATCCCGCAGCAACTTTTTTTATTATTGCAAAAGGTCATTCAATGGAAAAAGCTGGTATCAGTGATAATGATCTATTAGTAATTGATAAATCACTAGAGCCAAAAAATAATGATATTGTCGTTGCAGCTGTAAACGGTGAATTTACAGTTAAACGCTATCTTGTTCATGATGGACAAGTTTGCCTTAGAGCTGAAGGTGAATTTGGTGATTACCCTGATATTGAAATTACAAAATCCATAGAATTTGAAGTTTGGGGTGTTGTAACACATACTATTCATAACCATCGATGATTGCATTAGCTGATTGTAATAATTTCTACGCTTCTTGTGAAAGAGTCTTTAATCCAGGTTTAAATAATAAACCTATTGTTGTCCTTTCAAATAATGATGGATGTATTATTGCTCGTAGTAACGAAGCAAAGGACCTTGGGATTAAAATGGGGGAGCCTGTATTCAAAGTGAAACATATTATTAAAGAAAATAATGTATATGTTTTTTCTACTAATTTTGCTCTATATGGTGATATGTCAAGTCGAGTTATGTCACTACTTGACAGTATGTCTCCAGAAATTGAAATCTATAGTATTGATGAAGCCTTTATGAACTTCAATGGTATTAAAAATCAACTGAGAGTTGCTAATCATATAAGAAGGACTATTAAAAAATCTACTGGTATCCCAATTTCAATTGGGATTGCTAAAACAAAAACACTTTCAAAAGTCGCTAATTATATTGCAAAAAAACAAATGAAGAGAGGGCTTTGTTTGTTAACAGGTCACAATAACATTTTAAAGGCATTAAAATGTTTACCTGTTTCAAAAATATGGGGTATTGGCTCTAGATACTCACGAATATTAAATGGCTATAATATTAAAACAGCTTATGATTTTATTCAACTCAACGAAGAATGGGTATTAAAAAAAATGACTATCATGGGGTTAAGAATACAAAAAGAGCTTAAAGAAATACCATGTTTTTCAATTGATACTAACCCCTCACCTAAAAAAAACATATGTACATCTAGATCCTTTGATGGTACAGTCGGAAGTATTCAATTAATGCAAGAGGCAATTACCACTCACGCCGTAAGATGCGCAGAGAAACTTCGATCAGAACAAAGCTGTGCTAGATATGTAAGCGTTATCCTTAAAACTAATCCATTTGATACATTAGGTGAATACTATAATGGATATAAATCTATTGCCTTAAGTATACCTACTAATGATACTATTGAGATTGTTCATAAGGCCAATATTCTTTTAAAATCTATGTATAAAAAAGGACTCACTTATAAAAAAGCAGGCGTAATTGTTGGAGATATAATTTCAGAAAATCAAGTCCAACTTGATTTATTTGATACTGATGAAGATCATATTAAAAGAAAAAATCTATATGGTACTTTAGATAGATTGAATCAAAAATTGGGAAGAGATAAAATCCAAATTTTAGGACAAGGCACAAACAAAAGATGGGGCATAAAACAAGAAAGAGTTACACCATGCTACACGACACAATGGGATCAACTCCTTAAAGTGCATTGTTAAATTATAATTACTGATTATTCATTAACAATATCTGCAGATATTTTTTTTCTCCGTATATAATAATCAAATACTATACTTCCCCAATATAACGATTGCAAAACTTGCTTATCATTTACTGATCGAATTTTCTTTACAATTCGACGACGCTTCCATATAATATGAGGATGGGTAAAAACCCAAAACAATGATTGTATAATGCCTAAAAAGTGATTCATGTCTAAGCAAAATAATGAATAAACCATTGCAACAAACTCTAATGCTATACGAATTGGCATGATATATAATGTAAGAGGAAGACTATAATTAGATAAAATCATTAGAAGCGAATTCCGATGATTAAGATATTGTTTTTGACGGGAAAACATTGGAAGAGTAACAGCATTTTTATGATAAACAAGTCCACTTGGCACAGCCCATGTTTCTTTTCCCATAAGTTTAAACTTCCAACATAAATCAATTTCTTCTTGATGTGCAAAAAATGTTTCATCAAAACCATATGCTAGCTGAAAATCAGATTTACGTACTATAAAAGCAGTGCCGCTAGCCCAAAAAATGGGGCGTATAGTATTATATTGACCTGTATCTTTTTCTTGTTCTAAAAAAATTCTCCCTCTAGCAAACGGATATCCAAGGATATCTAGCCATCCACCAGATCCTCCAGCATAATCAAATTTTTCTTGATCAAAAAAATTTAAAATTTTTGGTTGTGCGGCAGCCACTTTAGGATTGAGATTTAAAAAATCTACTAAGGGATCAAGCCAGCCTTTATCTTGAATTGTATCATTATTTAAAAAAACTAAATAATCCCCCCTTGCGACTTTAGCTCCCCTATTACAACCGCCAGCATATCCATAATTTTTATTATTATTTACGACTATTACTTCAGGAAAATTAATTGCTATCCAATCAGAGCTTCCATCTGTAGACGCATTATCCACTACAATAATTTCTATATTTGAATATTGAGTCTGAACGAGTGATTCTAAACATTCAGATAAAACCTCTATACCATTCCAATGAGGGATAATAATTGAGACTTTTAAATTAGACAAAATATTTCCTAAGAAGAGTCAGGCCAACCTATTTATTAAATCGACTATCCTGATCCCTTTTTCAGATCTTCAAGTAATTTTTTTGCGACAGGATCATCTGGGTTTTTACTTAGCCAATCGGTTAAAATAGATTCAGCTTCAGATTCCATATCTAACTGTCTATAAGTAAATATAAGCGAAGAGACTATCTGTGTAAAATAATTCTGCCATTCTTTCATTTCGCCTTGTGATGTTAATCGCTGTCCACTTTCCACTGATTTAAAATCAGCATATAGATCTTCAAAAATTTCTTTTCCAATATCTAATAGATCTAATTGCGTAATATAAACTTGACCATAGTCAACTTTATCTTTTATTGAAAGATCATCCCTGGTAATAAGCACATCCATAATCCTTCGAAGTTCATCTTTATCTCCAAGCTCCCCAAATAATCGGGCAACTTGATAATGAAGTTCTTTTGCATCAAAACGTATTGTTTTTTCAGGAATGTTATCCTGCATTTTTATCAAAACCTCTAGTCCTTTTTTACGATGATCCTCTGATTTTTGTTCATTGGTTTTTTGATAATCTTTAAATCCCATATAATGATAAGCTGCTAATTGCATATATGCACTTCTTAGATTCTGCAGAAGCCTAATATTGGTTGAAGGGAAATAGTAGACATCTTTACGACCTAGATTTCGAAAAAGATAACCTGGCTTAAATTCTTTAGACCAAATTTCATCTTCTAATGTTTTCCATTCTTTAGCTTCAATGTCCTTCTCCCAAACTTCTGATCCAAAGCCTGACATTAAATTGCTCCACATACGAGGTTCATTAATAGGATTTCGACGATCAGCACTATATGGTCTTAAGCGATAAACTAATCCTTCCATTTCTATATAATTTTCTAAGCCAAGTCGATTAGATGCGGGTACTGTAACTGCAAAATAAATGGGATATTTCCATTGAGCATCTGAAATGATTTTTAGAATCATCATATCTTTAACCATTAATGCTGCTCCTGCATATGTTGGATTAACTTTCCATTCAATAAAACCTTTATTGTTTTTATCAGATTTTGGCGCAGGAACTCTTACATTCCTTGATTCCCAAGGCTGCAGACCAGATGCAATCTCCATTACTTGAGAATTGCTCATATCTATAAATCTTTCCAATTCTCGACCCTTTTCATCAGACTGCTTCCTTCGCGAATCTCTAATCTGACGTATATACCATTCGGTATTTAGTAAACTTAGATTCGCAATTGTTACATCTTTTCTTATACCTTCTACTTCTTGTAAATACCATAGGGGAAATGTATCATTGTCACCATTAGTAAATAGAATAGCATTAGGCTCACATGATTGCAATATATTATAACTATAATCCCATGCAAGACGATTATCAGATCTGTCATGCTCATGGTAATTCGCTTTTAACATCATACCAGGCATAGCAAATAGTAGAACAGATAAAGATGCGATTAATGTTTGTTTTGCCACAGGTTTGTCATGAAAAAATTTTCGTATCTGATCCCCAATTGCAGCAATAGCAATGCTAATCCAAAGCGAAAAAGCAAAAAAACTACCTACATACGAATAATCTCTTTCTCTTGGCTGAGGATTATCTTGATTAACAAATATTATAATTGCTAATCCGGTCATAAGAAATAAACTAAATACAGAGAATGCATCTTCTTTATTTTTTTGAAAATGATAAAACATTCCCCAAAGACCTAATAAAAATGCTAGTGGTAAACCAAACTGAAACCAATTCACCCCATCCTGATTAGTATTCGCTCCATATGGTGTAACATAAGGATCTGTACTTGGTCCTCTACCTGCAAACTGCCATAAAAAATAGCGCCAATACATTTTTTTGATTTGATAACTCCAAAAATAACTCCACTGTTTATCTAAACGATAGGTTTTATACTTACGTTCTTGAGTTGATGAATAGTCTCGTCCATTTGTAGGACGGCCAACAACTTCATGCTTTGGGGGTAAGCCATCATATCTTCTTGGGAATTGAAACATTTGCCCATATTGTTCCCGCTCCATATAAGCAATGGCTCTAGTAACATTTGAAGGATCATTCTCGTTAATAGCAGGCTTCTGTCCAGAACGAATAAAAATAGTAGCATAACTGGAATAACCAATCAAAATTAAAACGATTGATAAAAGAGGAAGGGTAAATTGAAATTTTTTAGTAAGAATTGTGTAAACCATTACCCCAAAAATAAACAGACATAATGTAATAACTAAACTCAGCCCAATTGCACTTACTAACTTTGGCATCCCATTTATAATACCTGCATTAATGATTAAATAAACAATACCCGTAATTACTGTAGTTATAAAAAAGCCTTTGTATGAAAAATCAAATTTTCTGAAATAGATTATTAAGGCAACGAATGGGAGTGCTAATAAATTTAATAAGTGCACACCTGTAGCAAGACCAATCATATACGCAATTATAAGAATATATCTCTCATTGCCTTCTTCATCTGCTCTTTCCATCCAATGAAGTATAAGCCATACTACGATAGCTGTAAAAAATGTAGAGAAGCCATACACCTCAGCTTCTACTGCATTAAACCAATGAGAATCAGTAAAAGCAAAAGTAAGTGCGCCTATAAATGATGCTCCAAAAGTAATAATTGAATCCATCTGAGTTCGAATCTTACCACGGTAATTTGAAATAAGCTTTACTGATGACAAATATAAATACATTACGGCAAGAGCACTAACCACTGGTGAAATCAAATTAACACGAAATGCAATGTCTGGATTAAAGGGAATCATTGAAAAAACACGACCAATTATTAAATATAAAGGACTGCCAGGAGGATGAGGAACTCCTAGGATATATGATGTAGCAATGAATTCACCAGAATCCCAATAAGGAACTGTATCAGCCATAGTCAATAAATAAACTAGGAATGAAATAAAAAGTGATAAACCAGCGAAAATGCGATTTAATCTTATATAATCAGGATGAATCAATTTTGAACTATTTTGTTTTTTTGTTAGTCGTTTTGGGCTTCTTCTTTGTTACTTTTTTCGCCTTTTCTTTAGGCTTTACATCTTTATCTGCTTCAACGCTCCCATCTGCATTTTTTTCTTCTGACTTATTATCTTGATCACCTTTTTTTTGTTCATCAATAAAATTAAGCTTTAATTCACTAAGGCTATGGATAATATATTGTTCTTCCCATTCACTAAGATTGCCTTTCATCTTAGTTTGTAACATATCTAATAGATCTATATAATATGTTGCCTGCTCAAGATTTCGTTCTAATTCTTCAGATACAGGACTCTTTACTTTTCCTAAAGATATCCATGCGCTTTGAACAAATGTATTGACTAAATGGATAAATAATTGGTCTTCTTTTTTCATTTGATCTTCAGACATAATTCTCCTCTTAGGTAACTTTAATTGATTTTAATGAATAATGTTTCAAAAATAGCTGATAAAAATACACCCGATTTATGAATAATTTTAATAATGTAATGCAATTAAGAAATATTTGTTTCATGTAGTTTGTCTTGATATTCATTCATAAAATGCTTTCGAATCAATGAATTCTCAGATTTTTCCAGATTTAAATCTTCTTTAACTATATTAAAAGCAGCTGTTCTTGCTTCTCTCAAAATTGGACCGTCATTTATCATATCTGCGATTTTAAATTTTATAAAACCACTTTGTTTTATGCCAAAAAATTCTCCTGGACCTCGCATTTTCAAATCTTCATCTGAAATCACAAAACCATCATTAGTTGATTCCATGATTCTGAGTCGTTTTTTTGAATTTTCAGCAATGTTGCGACATACTAGGATACAATAACTCTTATGAAGACCTCTCCCAACACGCCCTCTCAACTGATGCAATTGAGTTAATCCAAAACGCTCTGCATTTTCAATAATCATAACAGTCGCATTTGGAACATCTATCCCAACCTCAATTACAGTTGTAGATATTAAAATTTGTATTTTATTATTGATATATGCTTCCATTATTGAATCTTTTTCAGTCTTTTTCATTCTTCCATGAATAAGTCCTACATTTAATTCTTTGAAAATTTTTTCAGATAAATACGTATGCATTTCGACTGCTGCTGCTAAATCAGACTTTTCTGTTTCCTCAACTAAAGGATAGATTACCATGCATTGTTTTCCTTCACTTACTTCATCTTTAATAAATGAATAAACTTTACTCAATCTCTGCTCATCTACAACTTTTGTAATTATTGGAATACGATTTTTTGGCATTTCATTAATAATTGAAACATCCATGTCTCCATGATATGTAATTGCCAAAGTTCTTGGTATCGGTGTTGCTGTCATTGATAAACAGTGCGGATTTGAACCCTTTGAAATAAGATTTCCTCTTTGTAAAACTCCAAATCGATGTTGTTCATCAAAAATTACTAAACCCAAATTTTTAAATTTTATATCTGGTTGAATAAGTGAATGTGTTCCAATTATAATATTTATTAAACCATTTTCTAGCCCTTCTAGAATGGATTTCCTCTCTTTCTTAGGTGTCCCACCAACTAATAGAGCACATGTAATTTGCACTTTGTCTAAAATCTTTTTAAAAGCAGAGAAATGTTGATTAGCTAAAATTTCAGTTGGTACCATTATAGCGACTTGTGAATTATTAGTAACTGCAATAGCTGCTGCTAAAATAGCTACAATAGTTTTTCCTGAGCCTACATCTCCTTGCAAAAGACGATTCATTGAATATGATTGAGACATATCATCTTTAATTTCTTTTATAACTTTTTTTTGAGATCCTGTTAATTCAAAGTCAAGATTATCTGTAATAATTTTTATATAAGGACTAATTTTTTTAAAAGGCTTTGTTTTTATTTGTTTAATAGATGATTTTCTTAAGGCCATTAACATTTGTAAAAAAAAATGTTCATCAAATTTCAAACGATAAATTGCTTTTTTAAGATTTTCTTGTGAATTAGCAAAGTGAATAGTTCTAATTGCTTCATCGAGTTTTATTAATCCATATTTTTTCCTAAAGTTATCTGAAAAATAATCTGGGATTTCTATTAATAAATCAAATATAGATTTGATTGAACGACGAATTCTTTGGTTATCAAGGCCTGATTCTTTCAATGCGGCTGTAATAGAGTATATAGGTATAATTGAACCAGAATTTAAGGGGTCCTCATTTTCTTGTAGCTTGTCATATTCAGGATGAACAATTTGAAAGCCTTTATAAAAATCGATTTTTCCACTGACGGCCAAACGATCACCCACCTTAATTAATTTATTAATATAGCTTGCTCCATTAAACCAAGTAAGTCTAATTACTCCAGTACCATCTGATAAAATTGCTTGAAAATATTTTTTTTGTTTACCTTGACGAAGGTCTGAAGCCTCTACAGTACCAATTATTGTGGAATGAAAATTTTTTTCAAGTTTAGATATGGGTGTTACTGTGGTCCGATCGAGGTGTTTTCGAGGAAAATAACTCAAAAGTTGCCCAACAGTATTAATTCCTAGGTTAGATAGAGCTTTGATACGAACCAAACCAAAACCCTTAACAGATTTAATTGAAGATATAAGAGTTAAAGCCTTTTCAGGCAAAATAAATTACTTCCATTCCTTTCGATATGTATAGGTAATGGTTGAGCTTCCATCAGCTGGAATATTAATTGAAAAGTGTATAGTAGAAGCATCTTCTTTACGATAATTAGTTGAAGCATTTCGGATAACCCAATCTCCATAAATATGCTCAATTAAACGAACTTTAATGTTTTGAGGTAACGTATTCGTCACCGAAATACTTATTGAGCCTTCCTCACTTTTCTTTTGTCGATCATAATTTACAACAGATCTTTTACCAATCACGTCAAATGCTCTTCCAGAAATAATTGTTGCAGTTGAACCTTTTGGAACCTGACGAATTTCATCTTCTCCAACAAATTCAACATTGCCGTTAGAAGTTGTCTGAAAAAGTTGGATTTTTCCTTGCGGTAATGGAACGCCTAAATTATTATTTTTTGAATTAGATATTTGATACTCAATTGCTAAAGGCTCCTCTTTTTGTGTTCTTTCATCATTTTCAAATAAATATGTCTTTTCAAAAGAAATTGTTTTAGATCTATAAAGACGCGTTGTAATACTTTCATTTGCTAAAAGATTAATATTTTCATTCAATTCATAAATGTGATAATCCCCTAACCTCTCATTTTTAAGGCCTTGCTCAGTTTGAGGAGCAGCTCTCATCATGATCGGGGGATTACTAATAGACCCATTTTGTTTTAATTTCCCTTCAACTAATTGAATAGCAACATTATTAAAATTCAAATTGCTATTATTTTTAATATAAGCTTCTGCCAATAATTCAGCTTGATTGCCAGTTTCATCTAAGATCAAACGATAAATTGCATCCCAATCAAATCCCTTTGAAAGATAAATTAGATCTCCTTCAACCTGAATTGGTTGATCTTCATATGAAATATTCCAAGTAATTGATGGTTTATAAACAATATTTTCAATTAGCCCAGGTGCATTAATATAATCTATCCTATCTCTATTAAATGAAATAATTGATCGTTTTCTCTGAAGAGTGATAGTCCTATCGGTTAATTCAATCAGCGAACCCGAGATTCCTTTTCCATTAATTAACTCAACATCAATTGTTTTACCCAAATAATCATATAGACGGTTTGAGAACCGAAATACATCTTGATTCAATCGCTGCATTTTAACACTGGCATTTTTCAAAGAAAGGAATGGTGAATCTTTAACAATACCTCCAGGTAGCAAATCCCATGTAATGGTTTTTTGCTCTGATTCAAGTTCCCATAAAACAGGCTGCTTAATCAGTGCAATTTGATCTTTGTACATTGTTATAATAGCATCATTTGACTGCGCATTTAATAAATATATAAGAATTCCACTTATCAGTATTTTTTTCATTTTAACATATCCAAGTTTGTTTTGATGAGCTCAAATTCCTCATTCATCTCATTAAGTTTTTTCTTTTCATTATCTACAACATTTTTTGGTGCTTTATTAATAAAGCTTTCATTCGCCAATTTATTTTCAACTCCAAGCATATATGTTTTAAGGTCATTGGATCGTTTTGATAAACGATTAATTTCCTGCTCCAAATTTATTAATCCTTTTAGTGGAACAAATAGCTCCATTTTTTTTACTATTGCAGTGGCTGACTGCTCTGGCTTTTCTAAATCCTTACCAATAGTGATTGTGCTAATATTGGCAAGTGCTTTAATAATTCTATCAAAAGATTCGATTTTTAACTTTTCTCCATTAACATTTCTAATGATTAAATCTGCTTGTTTACTATGAGGAACATTCATACCGCTTCTAATCATTCGAACTGATGTCACAATTTCTTTTAAAATTGTAAATCCCTCAATAGCATCTTGATCTTTTTGAGAAGAATCTCCAACAATCCATGACGATACAATAAGATCTTTATCTATATCCTCTTTAAAATAAGACCAAAGCTCTTCTGTAATAAATGGAGCAAATGGATGTAATAAGCGGAGTATACCTTTAATTATTTCAATTGATACTGCGGCCGCGATACTTGCTTCTTCAGGGTCTTCTCCATAGAAACGTGTCTTAGCAATCTCAATATACCAATCACAAAAATCACTCCAAGTAAATTCATAAAGCAATTTTGCTGCTTCATTAAAATGAAATCTTTCAAATTGCTGATTAACCTTAATTGCTGTTTGATTTAATTGATTTAATATCCAACGCTCTGGTATCTCAAGTTCGACCTTTGATAAATCAATCTTTGAAACGATATCTATATCAGTATTCATCTGAACAAACCGAGAGGCATTCCAAAGTTTATTCATAAAATTTCTTCCTATTTCTAATCTAGAATCGGAAAATAAAACATCTAAACCCTGAGGCGCCATCATCATTACTCCAAACCTAACAGCATCAGTACCATATTCTTGGAATAATTCTATAGGATCAGGTGAATTACCTAATGACTTACTGAATTTTTTCCCAGTTTCATCCCTAAGGATTGATGTGAAATACACATTTTTAAATGGACTTTCTCCCATAAATAAATTTCCTGCCATAATCATTCGAGCAACCCAAAAGAAAATTATATCAGGTCCGGTTACCAAATCATTTGTGGGATAAAAAGATTTTATACTTTTGTTTGAATCCGGCCAATCATGCACAGCAAATGGCCAAAGCCAGGAAGATGCCCATGTATCAAGTACATCTTCATCCTGAACCCAGTTTTCTGGATCTTTGGGACCATCAATAGAAACATGTATTTTATTAATATCCTCTTTATGATACCATACCGGAATTTGATGACCCCACCATAACTGACGACTTATACACCAATCTCTTATGTTTTCAATCCAATGATTGAATGTCTTTTTCCAATGATCCGGGTAAAATTTTATCTCGCCTGAATTGACAGCCTTTAAAGCTGGCTTTGCCAACTCCTCCATTTTTAAGTACCATTGCTCAGATAAATAAAACTCAATAGGGACATTGCCTCTCTCAGAATAACCAACGTTATGAATATAATCTTCAACTTTATGAAGTTTCTTATCAGAATCCATATCCATCAACACTGCTTTCCTGGCAGATTCTCGAGATAAGTCTTGATATTTTTTTGGTACTTGTGAATTCATTGAAGCATCTTTATTCATAATATTAATAAACTCAAGATCATGACGCTCACCTATCAAAAAATCATTGGGATCATGGGCCGGTGTAACTTTCACACAACCTGTTCCAAAATCAGGATCTACGAAATCATCCGCAATGACTGGTATTTCTCGACCGACTAGAGGAAGAATGACTGTTTTACCTATAAATTTTTTATATCTATCATCTTTAGGGTTTACCGCCACTGCTGTATCTCCTAACATCGTCTCAGGTCTGGTGGTTGCTACTATTAGAAAATCTTCTGACTCTTTAATTGGATAGCTGAAATACCAAAGGTTCCCTTTTTTCTCTCTATGTATAACCTCTTCATCACTAATCGCAGATTTTGACAAAGGGCACCAGTTAACAAGGCGATTGCCTTTATATATCAACCCTCTTTCATACAATTCAATGAATGCCTTAAGTACAGAACGAGAATAATTTTCATCCATAGTAAAACGCTGCCTGTCCCAATCACATGAACAACCCAGTTTTTTTAATTGGTTTATAATTATATCGCCATATTTTTCTTTCCATTCCCATGAATGTTTCAGAAAGTCTTCTCTTGATAAACTATCCTTATCAATACCTTTATCTTTCAGATGCTTAACGACTTTAGATTCAGTGGCAATAGAGGCATGGTCAGTCCCTGGTATCCAACAAACATTCTTTCCCTCCATCCTCGCTTTGCGTATAAGGACATCTTGAATAGTATTATTTAGTACATGCCCCATTGTTAGCTTGCCCGTGATATTTGGGGGAGGAATTACAATAGAATAAGATTCTTTATTAGAATCAGTTTTTCCTTGAAAATATTTTTTATCCAACCAGTGCTGATACCAACGCTCTTCTAATTTGCTCCAGTTGTACGTTTTATCAAGTTGTGGCGTTGACATAAATTGAACTTAAAGAAAATACTATTTGATATTACCGATCTAAAATTAGACTGAATGCTGTCGTCAATTTGAGGACATTATCATTCGCCTTAACAAGATTTCCAGATATAACTCTACCTAAGTTTCGCATTATTTTGTACCCAATATCTGGATGTTTATCGCAAATTTTAATCAGATCTGTTTTTGCTATTTTTACTAATTTACATTTTGTCTGGGCACGTACATTAGCTGTCCGGCGATCTCCTTCGCTAAACATACACATTTCTCCAAACTGCGGGTATGAATCACTTGAAAGAGAAACGATTGCCTTTTCTCTTTTATCGACTTCACTTTTATGAATAGAAAGGGTTAATACTTGATTAACTTGTGCCTCTCCTTTTAAAAGCAAATAAATACTATCTCCATGATCACCTTCATTTATGAAATTTTTTCCTTTTTCAACTTCAACAACTTCTAAGATATCATGAAATAAATTGATATTTTCATCACTTAGATCTTCAAAAATTTGAAATTTACTTAATTGTTCGTTATTCATAATCTCCTCAAGGAATTATAATTGCTTGTTCACCATCTTGAATGATATAATCCCTTTCAGGATTAATATTTATATGTACTTTACTTTGATCTTCAAGTGAGATACCACCTTCTTTAAGTTTTCGTTCGATAAATGCATCAAGGGCTGATGCATCCGAAGATAAAACAGCTCCAATCCCTAGATTTTCATCTTCAGTACATATACCAATTAATACTGCGTTATCTTTTTCATTAAAATAACCAAATAATTCATCATATTTATGACCAACATATTTTTCTGGGATTGCAACTCTTTTAATACGACCATTTGAATTACTATCCATTAATTGATTGACTGTTTGAGGAATTCCAGGCTCAATAACATGTGAAGCCAATAAATGCCCACTATAATCATCGCTTACCACAACCTCATCTGCTGCAGCTCGTTTAATATGCGTTAGATTTTCACGGTGAAGAATATATGCGACCACTCTAATTGAAGAATCAATACTTTTAATTGTCAATGTAGCAAAAATAGTTTTTTCATCATGGGTCGCAATCTCTGCACTGGAGCCATTTGGAATAATAATGACAGTACTTGCGTTAGTTATACTAGCCTTATTCAATGTTTCTTCATTAGTAAAATCGCCAGCAACAAAGTGTATATTCATACTTTGGTATCTATTTTTTATCGATGTTACTTCTTCTACGGTTAGATCATTGACTAAAACCAAATCTTTTACGACATGATGTTTGTTAAGATTTTGTATTGAATCAATAACACTTTCGGCATTTGCATTCCAACCGCAAAGCACAAGATGATTAGCTAAGTTTAATTTTTCCAAACCTTTACCCTCTCGAATTTTTTTGTGCAACAAAAATTGATGATATTGAAGCTGTAAGAAGGGATACCAGTGAAATACCAATAAACATAATAAATACCGCAAATAATCTACCTTCAGGCGTTTTTGGAGAAAAATCACCATAACCTACTGTAGTCATTGTTACAATCGCCCACCAAAAAGGGGTATTCCCCTCTGAAATTTCTCCTGGCTCAAGCCAACGCAAAATCAATCCTCCAAGAATCATTGTAACAATAATGCCAGCAATAACCTGGAAAAAAGGGTTTCGAATTAATGTTCTCAACCACAGACTCATGCACATAATTTAGTTATTCTTGTGGAGAATCACTCAATATGAATTGAAAAAACAATAATTTATTATTTTTATAATTATTGTTGACTTATACCACTACTTACGCTTAGTCTCCCAATAGGAGGGTATATCTAAACTTTACAGTTATAAGCATAACTGTGAATTATTTGAATTATACCCAACATGAGGGGGATTTAACAATTAACCTTAGGAGGCTTAATGAATAAATTTAGCATTCCCAGATTAGTTACTAATTTTCTGCTTATTGCAGGAATGTCTTCATTCCTCATGGCGCAGCAAGGTTCTGTTTCTGGTCGTGTCACTGACGCTGATACTGGGGATCCTCTAGTGGGAGCCAACGTCCTTGTGGTAGGTACCAACTTAGGTGCAGCTACGGATGTAAATGGTGAATTTTCCATTAGTAGGGTACCTGCAGGTGCTCAGAGATTGAATGCCAATTACATTGGTTACGGAAGTCAATCAATGAATGTGGATATTCCAGCTGATGGTTCCGCAAATGCAGATTTTACTCTTTCTGTTGCTGCGCTGAACCTAAATGAAGTCGTCGTAACTGGCGCTGGTACAGCTGTAGAAAAATCTAAGATTGGTAATTCAGTGGGTGTGGTAAACATGGAATCTTTGGAAGATGCTCCGATTACTAACTTTTCGGACATTTTACAAGGTCGTGAAAAAGGCGTTGTTATGCTGCCAAATGGCGGTTTAAACGGTGAAGGTGCGTCAATACGTATCCGAGGAACTTCAACGTTATCACAATCTAATGAACCCGTTGTTTATATCGATGGTGTAAGAGTGGATAACTCTGCTAGTGGCGTAGGTCCCGGTGGAACACCCTCACACTTAGATGAAATCAACCCAGATGCTATTGAGCGTATTGAAATTCTAAAAGGTGCTGCAGCTGCATCACTTTATGGAACTCAAGCGGCTAATGGTATCATACAAATTTTTACAAAACAAGGTGCAATCTCAAAGCCTGAATTCAATGTTGAAGTCAGCACAATGAGTAGCTCCTACGATGAAGATAGATGGAAGCCAAATTCTGGCTTTGCTCGAGATGCAACTACTGCTGCTCGTATGCAAAAGTTATTCCCTGACTATGTTAGTGGAAGCTTACAGCCTTATCAAGTAATCTCAGTTCCTTTTGTTGGCTGGCTTTACGATAAAGGTAGTAATCAAACCATTTCTGCTTCTGTTCGTGGTGGTGCGCCTGGTGCAACTTATTATGCAGCCGTGCGTTATTTAAATAGTGATGGTCCTTATGATGAATCAGCTATGCTTCTTGGTAAGCCTGTTGGTGCTGCGGACCCAACTAAGCCCGGTGCTAATGATATGCGTGATCAATTTATGGCAAGTGCTACATTGAACTTGTTGCCAACAGATAAGATGCGTATTCGTTTATCAACGAACTATTCTTATACTGACCATAATACGATCCAAAATAATAATAATATCTATGGAACAACTTCCCTAATTCAAATGGGAAAACCTGAGCATTCAACTGAAAATAATGCAACAGGATCTATTGCGTTTGCTACAGCTCGTGAAACAACCTATCGTACTCAGAATAACGAAGGTGATAACACAACGATCTCATTAAATGCAAGCTATAAGGTCATGGATGGATTAAATGTTTCAGGTACATTTGGAATGAACTCAACATTAAATAAGAGTACTGCATTAACACCATTTGGCTACAATGTTGATGGTAAAATGGCCTATGCAACACAGGGTGCTCTTTTTAAGAATAAGACTGATAGAAAAGTCTATACAGTAGATCTTAAAGCTGACTATGCTGCCAATTTTGGTGTCCTTTCTACTGAAAGTGTTGTCGGTTTTCAATCATTCCAAACAGTTGTGAAATTTATGAGTGGTGGTGGCCAACAGTTTCCTGGACCTGGACTTGAAGTTCTAGGTGCACTAGGATCTCCAAGCAACCCTGGCTCATCATTTTCTGAAACAATTGAAGCTGGAGTATTACTTCAGACGAGAGTTGGCTATCAAGATTGGCTTTATACAACATTTGGTATTCGCCAAGATGCAAATAGTGCATTTGGAGCTGATTTCTCAACAATTACTTATCCACGTGTGAATGTTTCTTACATTCCAACAACACAGCTTGGTCAATTAGGCCCTGTCTCTACGGCACGCTTACGTTTTGCTTGGGGACAAGCTGGGCAACAGCCTGGCGCATTTGACCAGTTTACAACCTACTTGCCTTGGGCTTCTGAATTTGGCCCTGGCCTTTCCCCTGGAAACGTGGGTGACCCAACTTTAAAACCTGAAGTTTCTACTGAAATTGAATTCGGTGGTGAAATTGGTGTTTTAAATGATAAGGTTGCTTTTGATTTTCAGTACTGGGATCGTGTTGTAGAAGATGCCTTGATCCAACGTGCATATCCACCATCAGGTGGTTTTGTCCGCACTCAGCTTTCCAATATTGGACAGCTAGATGCTAAGGGTTGGGAAGTTGGTGTTGATGCAAACGTCATGCGTAACTCAAATATTAGTGTTGATGTTTTTGGAACCCTATCATATTTAGAAGAAAAAGTGGTTAGCTTAGGTGGAGCACCTGAACAAAAAGTGGGTGGGTCTTATCCTCGCTATCGCAACTTCTTAACTGAAGGTTGGGCTCCTGGTTCTTATTTTGGCGCTAAAGGAAGCTGGGAAGTTGACACAAGCCTTAAATATCCAATTGATGTAAATGGTGATGGAAAAGCCGACAGTGAAGCTGTCCTTCTTGAGTTCTTCAAGACAAAAGGTGACGGTGTTCGTTCTGGCTGGAATCCAGTTATGGCTAATCCAACTCAAGCAGATATTGATGCTGGTCTTGCTAAAGGCACAGGTGCCTTAGATTGGTATCTTGGTAAACCAACTCCTGATTATACTGCCTCATTTGGTGGAAGTGTAAAATATGGAAAGAACTGGCGCTTCAACACATTGTTCGAATCTAGATTTGGCAATTACGAAGTGACTAATCTTACTGATGCCTTCCGTAAGTCTCATGGCTTGATTGGTCGTAATACACCTGAAGCTGCAAAGACTGAAGCTGCGATGATGGATCCAGCAAAAGCTGGCCAACAGCGTATGGATGCAGTTGATAGATGGATTAGAGAATTTCTAGCGTTATCACCTTATAGTGGTCTTAACACAATAGAAGATGCATCATTTATTCGCTTACGTGAGCTAAGTGTTTCTTACACATTTGACCAAGAACTTGCTGCTCGATTTGGAGCAAGATCACTTCAAGTGTCATTTTCAGGAAAGAACCTATGGATGAGCACTGATTATTCAGGTATCGATCCAGAGTTGAATTCAATATCCCGTTCAAATGGTGGTATTAGTGATTTTCAACAATCAATCGATGCATTTGGTGTTCCAGTGCCACGTATGTTCAACTTTAGCTTAAAAGTTGGATTATAAGGAGGTATGACAATGACAAATAAAATGAAATTAATCAGCCTTTTCACCGCATTTTCGATGATTGGCTGTAGTTTAGAAGTAGATAACCCTAACAGTTTGCTTGAAGCAGATTTAGCAGACCCTTCTGCTGCTTCTGCATTAGCTAATGGCGCATGGAATGCTGTCCTAAATGGTATTGGTCAAATTATGATTGCCAATGCTGTTATTACTGATGAAGTTGTATGGACTGGTTCTCGCGATGCATGGCGGCAATTAGATAAAGGTGGTGTCACCAACGTATACAATGAATTCGTTGACGGTGCATGGCCTTCTATCAATGAAGGTCGTTGGATGGCTGATAAAGCAGTAAGTGTTTTAACAAGCCTAGGTGATAAGCTACCTAATAAGCAAGACCTTGTTTTCGCACATGTAACAGCTGCGATGGTACGAGTATTTGTTGCTGATATGTTTGATGATTTTGTCTACTCAGACAAAACAGAAGCAGGTAAAGCTATTGGTGCTGCTAATATGTCAAAGATGTATGATGAAGCAATGACATTACTAACTGGCGCTGATGCAATAGCAGATGCTGCATGGAAGATCAGAATCAAAGGTATGCAAGCACGTGTTGCACATGCAAAAGCAGTTTGGGGTACAGTTAATCCTTACTCTGCTGGTACCAATTACGTAAACGCAGGTGCCACAGAAGCTGCAGCTGCACTAACGCTAATGGCAGGAACCACGGACTATAAATGGAAAATGAATTTTAGTTCTGGTACTGTATCCAATAACATGTCTTGGCAGATCAATGGTCGTCTTGAAATGGATCTGTTGGATTCTCCACAACACCCAGATAAAGGTGGTGATCCTAATAAGAATGACCCAGTGACTGGCGCAGCAGATACACGTGTTTTAGCTGAAGCTAAAATATTTGGTTCTGGTGTTGGTGGTGGTACAGACTATGCACCAATCACAATTATTTCAGCACGTGAAATGCACCTAATTATCGCTGAAAGCAAAATGGCTGGTGGCGATGCTGCAGGTGTACTTGCTGAACTAAATAAGATTCGTGCTTTGGATGGCTTAGCTGCCTACACGACTCAGGATGCTGGTGATGCTTTAAAGCATGAGCGTTATGCGAACCTTTTCATCCAAGGTCGTCGCTTACCAGACATGTATCGTTGGGGCTTAAAATCTATTATTTGGGATGATGTTGAAAAGTCAGATACTGGCTCTTTCTTCCCTATTCCAATAAGAGAATGTAGAGCAAACCCAAACATCAGTTGCTAAAATAGCAGCATAACCAAAGCCTCTTTTTCGGGGCTAGGGTTTAATTGTTTTCTAAGAAATGGGCTCTTTTTAGAGCCCATTTCTTTTTTTACTTATATATATTTAAAACTGTAATTTCTTTTATATGAAAATGATCATAAAACCTTTATTAATCATCCTTGCTAGTTGTCTTCTATTTGGGCAAGAAAAATCAAATAAACCAGCATCAAAGATTGCATATGCTGGGATCAAGATTGAGAATGTAGAGCCGTGGGTTAAAAAAGAATTATCAAGGAAAATGGAATCCATCTTTAATGGGTTAAATAAAGATGTTTTTATTCCATTAGAAACTGTTGAAACTTTGGCTCAATCTGAAGTTCAAGAATTATTTGTGGAAGTGACTGATTCTAGTCTTCAAAAAGTTGCAGATAAAACTGACTCAAAATATGTTTTCGTGGGAATTTTTAATAATGTTTCCCCTGATGACCGCCGAATCATGATTCAAGGAAACTTTTATCGGTACAATTCTGAACTCAAATCTAAATTTCGCTATGAAGTCCTTAAGTACTATGAAAGAATGAATGATGAAGTACTTGTTATTAAAAAGCAGTTAGTTGATTCAATCCCTGCGGCTACTACACCTCCATCATTAAGAAATATGATAATCGTCTTTGGAACTGTACTTATTGTAGGAATATTTTTTATGACATTGACAGGAACAAGTATTTTCGCAGAAGGTGGAAATAGCGGTGGTTTGCCTACACCTACTGAAAACTAGTGAAATACTTATATAAACCTATTTCTGTTTTCCTTTCTATTAATCTTCTAATGGTCCAACTTGTTAGTGGACGAACTCAAGATGATAAAAATGATAGTGGATTAATCAATGTTGGTTACATTGGCGAGTCTTTCAATAATATACCTGATGGTTATCAGAGATTAGTGAGACAAAAAATGTTAGGTGTAATTAATCAAAATTATTATGAGTTTTTTAATCCAATTGATTTAGAAAAATCACATGCTGATGCAATGAAAAAAGTTTTTTCAGAAGCAAAGGATTCGTTAACTAATAATTTATCAACCTTAGCTAAAGCTACTGAGCTAGATTATATTTTTCTAACTACAATGGATAATATTTCTGAAGACACAAAACGAGTGATGCTTAAAGGTGAGGTAGTTCGATATGATACTAAAGCAAATCAACTATTCAGACATGAGATTTTATCATATGCTGAAGATATTGACCTGCATATTAAAGAAATCAAAATAAAAATGATTGATACGATTCCTCATAGCATTCATACTATTGGTAGAAATAGAACTTATCTGCTAGCTGGGATAGCAATTATTCTCGCATTTGCAATAGGACAATCTTTTTCTGAATTAAGTAGATATTTAAGTAGTGGAGATGGTTCTGATGCAGATACATCACCTCCAGTACAAAATTAAGCTTATTTCTTCTTAAAAACGCCCACAGACTCTATATGAGGCGTATGTGGGAACAAATCTACAATTGCTAAATTATCAAGCGTATAGCCCTTAGTTTGAAGGATTGCTGCATCTCTAGCTTGAGTAGATGGATTACATGATATATAGACAATTTTTTTTGCTTCAAATTTTGGTAAATAATTCGTCATAAATTTGTGCATACCTGCCCTTGGAGGATCAATAAATATTACATCAGGCCTTGGGTACTTTGAGCCTTTACCAAACTTGAAAAAGTTATCAAGATTAGCTACATGAAAAAACACATTTCCAATTCCATTCTGAACTGCATTCCTTGTTGCATCCTCGACAGCAGAAACAATAACCTCAAAGCCATGAACCTCTTTTACCTTATTTGCGATAAACATAGCAATTGAACCTGTACCACAGTATAAATCATAAACTACATCATTCCCATTCAATTTAGCTGCATCTACAGCCGTTTGATACAATTGCTCAGCCATAGGTGAATTTGTTTGAAAAAAAGAATTTGCAGAGATTTCAAAATCTATATCACCTAATTTTTCTTGAAGTGCCGGTTTTCCATACAAATGAATTTCATATTCACCGAAAGATACATCTGCTTTTCTCGTATTTATGTTATTAACAATTGTTGTTATCTCAGGAAATGACTTTTTTAGTCCATCCACTAATGGTTGAAGTAGATCAATATTTTCATATGAAGTAACTATATTAACGAGAATATCTTTTGTAAAATGACCAAATCTTAAAATCAAATATCTTAAAAATCCATTATGCGTTTTTTGATCATATGGTTTTAATTGAAGTTCTTTAGATAACGATTGTGTTTTATTTAATATCTCAGTTCCAATTTTTGGCATAAGATGGCATTCATTAATATCTAATATTTTGTCCCATCTTTTTGGAATATGCATTCCAAGTGCAAAGTCCTTATTTGCACCTTCTGGCTCTTCAGGAAGAACCCATCTATTGTTTGAAAAAGTAAATTCCATTTTATTTCGATAGTAAAAAATATCCTTTGATGGAATAACCTTTGAAACCACAAAATCCTTTATACCTCCTTGACGGATAAAAATATCTTCGACCTGTTGTTTTTTTTGAGAAACCTGCTCATTATAGTCTAATTGTTGAACTTTGCAGCCACCACAAGTTGGAAAATGAGCGCATCTTGGTTCCACTGCATGAGAAGATTCAGATAATATTTCAAGTGGACGTGCTTCTCCATATCCTTTTCTTTTTCTATAGATCAGAGCACGGATTTTTTGGCCCGGGATTGCATTTTTAACAAAGATTACAAAATCATCTACTCTTGCAATTCCCTTTCCACCATAAGCTAAAGATTCAATCGTGAGATCTAATTCTTGTCCTTTTTTAACCTGCATTTATTCCTTCAATGATTTTTACGCCAGAACTAGTCCCAATTCTATTTGCACCTGCCTCTATCATCTTAATAGCATCATTAAATGAATTAATCCCACCTGATGCCTTTACGCCAAATAAATCACCCACGCTTTGTCTGATAACTTTAACTTGAGAAACTTTTGCACCATTTTTTGAAAATCCCGTTGATGTTTTAACAAACTGTGCCTTTGCTTCTTTTATGATTTCACAAGCAATTTTAATTTCATCATCATTCCAATGGCATGTCTCGATTATCACTTTAACAACTCTCCCAGCTGCAGCTTCTACAATTGAATAAATTCCTGTTAGAACTTTATCATATTTTTTTAATCTAAAAGAATCAATATCCATCACCATATCTATTTCCATCGCTCCCTCATTTATTACCATCTCAACATCATCAAGATTCCGTTCTATATCACCTAACCCTTTTGGGAAATCAATAACTGTGCATACCTCCGTTGATGTACCTTCTAAATATTGCACACATTGATCAACAAAGTAAGGTTCTACACAAACGGTACGAAATCCCCATTCCCTTGCATCTTTGCATAATGTAAGGTATTCTTGGTTGGAAGAATTAGGTTTCAACAGAGTTTGGTCAATCAATCCTGCTATTTTTTTTTTAATCTTATCTGCCATTTAGATATTATTTCTAATTTTATTAATAAGATCGTTTGCCTTAGCCTTTGAAGATGCTTCCGCATAAATACGCATTATTGGCTCAGTATTTGAAGGTCTTAGATGAACCCAGCAATCATCCCAAATCAATTTTACACCATCTAATTCATCAATTGTAGCATCATTAAATACTGATTTTACTTTATCTAAAACCATCTTAGGGTCAATTTTATCTACAGCAATCTTATCTTTAATAATATGAAATTGCGGTAATGAAGAATGAATTTCACTAATAGACTTATTATCCTGACTCATGCGATTTAAAATCATTGCTACACCTACAAGGGAATCTCTTCCTAAATGAGCTTCTTTTAATATTACCCCCCCATTTCCTTCACCACCAAGCTTAGATCCAACCTCCAACATTTTTTGAACTACATTTATTTCGCCAACAGCGCTACGAATTACTGAGCATCCATGACCTATAGCCATTTTTTCCAGTGCTAATGACGAAGATAGATTAGTCACAAAAGTTTCTTTAGTCTGCTTACTTTTAATATATCCTTCCGCAGCTAATACCAATGTATATTCTTCTCCTAAAGGAATTCCCTTTTCATTTACCACAGCTAATCGATCTGCATCTGGATCAACAGCAAAACCAACGTCGGCATCATTTTCTAAAACTGTTTTTGACAATAAATTTAAATTGGCTGGCAAAGGTTCAGTCCCTCTATCAAATTGGCCATTACCCTCACAGAAGACTTTTACTACATTACAGCCTAATTGGTCCAATAAAAGTGGAAGTGCATTTGATCCTGCTCCATTTACAGCATCAATTACTACTGTAAAATTAGAATTCCGTATTGATTTTGAGTCAATACAAGATAATTCAATTATATTTATAGAGTGTTTTAAAATAGAGTTCTGATCTGGGAAAACCATTCCACGGTTTTGAGCATCTTCTAAAAATGAATCATTATCAACCAAGCTAAACAATGATTCACAATCATCAGAGTGAAAGAATGTTCCATCAGAACGAACAAATTTTAAGCCATTCCATTCTTCTGGGTTATGGCTTGCAGTAATTATGACACCTCCTGCTGCTTCTGATCGTTCAACCATAAATTGAACCGTTGGAGTAGGAACAACGCCGCAAACTATAACATCACGACCTAATCGTACTAATTCTTCGCTAAAAGCCTCCAATAGTTTTTCTCCAGATGGACGACTATCACGACCTATAAACACCAAACCATTTTCAGTTTGTTTATGAAATGCCCGAGCATAAATACTGATTTTTTCAGTATTTAGATGAGTAGATGTAAGTCCTCTAACTCCAGATATACTTCGAATTATCATTTTGCTCCTTTATCACAATAAAAAAGGTCCGGTAAAATACCGAACCTTTTTAATATTATTGATTAATTAAAATTAAATTAATTATTGTATCTTGCGAAGCGAAGTCTTCTTCTTACTGCTTTTTTTCTTGCGGCTCGTTGTTCATCACTAGGCTTTATATAAAAGGACTTTCGTTTTACTTCACGTAAAACACCAGCGCGCTCCCATTTCTTTTTAAAGCGTCTTAATGCTCTTTCTAATTGTTCACCATTTTTAACTGTTACTTCAACCAAAATCTGTTTACCTCCTAATTTATCAACCTAAATATGTTCTTAATGTCTTGCTTCGTGAACGATGACGAAGACGACGAATAGCTTTTTCTTTAATTTGTCTAACACGTTCTCGTGTCAAATTAAATTCTTCACCAATTTCATTTAATGTAAGTGCATAATCACGATCAATGCCAAAATACATTTTAATTACTTGTTGCTCGCGATCTTTTAAAGTATCAAGAGATTGACGAATTTCATCTTTTAAAGATTCTGCCATTAATGGCTCATCTGGATCTATTTGACCAGTATCTTCAATAACATCAATTAATGAATTTTTATCTCCATCGCGAAATGGAGCATTTAAGGAATGGTGACGACGAGAAATTTTCATTGCATCAATAACTTCATCTCTTGTCATTTCAAGATTACGACCGATTTCTTCTTCATTTGGAGACCGCTCAACTTCAGCTTCAAGTTTTTCAGCTGTTTTAGTAATCTTAGAAATTGTTCCAACTCTATTAAGAGGAAGTCGCACAATTCTTGAATGTTCTGCTAGTGCTTGTAAAATAGATTGTCTAATCCACCAAACAGCATATGAAATAAACTTAAATCCACGCGTTTCATCAAATCTTCCGGCAGCTTTCATTAAACCCATATTTCCTTCATTGATTAAATCCGTAAGAGGTAAGCCTTGACCTTGGTAGTCCTTTGCTACAGAAACAACGAACCTTAAATTAGCTTCAACCAGTTCTTTCATTGCTAAGCGATCACCTTTTTTAATTGCTTGAGCTAATTCTACTTCACGTGAAGGATGTAAAGGTTCAAATTTTCCAATCTCCTCCAAGTATTGGCTAAGACTTCTATTTGATTCATTTATTGTTCTTGCTGCTTTTGCCATAATATTAAATCTCTATTATTTAGTGATAATAAAGCCGAGTAATTTACATTAATATCTACTTTTTACCCAATAGGTAGATATTTTTCTATTCTATGCATAATAATTTTGCAAATTCATTAATGGAAAGTGTTTCAGGTCGACGAGAAAAATCGATTTCGTCTTTTATCTTATCATTGATTTCAAACCCACTTAATGAGTTTCTTAACATTTTTCTTCTCATTAAAAAAGCAGATTTTACTATTTTATTGAATTTATTATATTGATCATCTGGTATGATAGGAACATCTTTTTTTGTAAATCTTACAATTGCCGAATCTACTTTTGGTTTTGGATAAAAAACATCCGGTGGTATTTTAAAACATAAATTCACATCAAGATAAACCCCAACTACTACCGTTAGTCTACCATACTGCTTTGTCCCAACTTGAGCTATAAGCCTTTCAGCAACTTCCTTTTGAAGCATTATGTGAGCGTCCTCCCAAAAATCCAATTGTTCTATCAACCAAAAAATAATTGATGAGGTAATATTATATGGAATATTTCCAACAATACGGACAGGGTTTTCTATGGGAAGTTCTTCTATGTCTTGCCTTAGAATATCCCCATGAATGATTTTTAGACCCTTTAAGTCTGATCTGATTGACAGATGTTTTATTAGAAGAGGATCAATTTCAATAGCCACCATTTCCTTCACGTTGGAAAAAATTTTTTTTGTTAATAGACCATCGCCAGGGCCAATTTCTAAGATAGAATTATTTTTTTTTAGATTTAATGTTCTAGCGATACGATCCAATAAATTCGGATCAGCTATGAAATTTTGGCCCCATTTTTTTCGAAACGGATGAAGTCTGTTTTTCATATATAATATTTATTATAAAGATTAAAAACTTTATGGTAAACTAAAAATCTCCGTCGCATTATCATTAGTTTGTTTTGCAATTAACTCAAAAGGCACTTTATATATTTCTGAAAGCTTTTCTACAACAAATCTTGTTCTCCCTGGCTCATTGGCCTTTCCTCTATGTGGTTCTGGGCTTAAATATGGAGAATCTGTTTCAACTAATACCCTATTTAGTGGAATTGATTTTGCTACTTCAGGAAGATGGCTATTTTTAAATGTAAGATTTCCTGAAAAAGATATATAATATCCAATCTCTAAGAATGCATTTGCCATTTCTAAATCACTAGAAAAACAATGTGCTATTCCATGAACATCTGGATAATCGTTTAATATTTCAATTAAATCTTTATCAGAATCACGATTATGAATTATCACAGGATAATTTAAATCCTGTGCGATTTCCATCTGTTCTCTGAAAATTTTTTTCTGAGTTTCTGGTGCTGAAATATTTCGAAAATAATCTAATCCAATCTCACCAATTGCTATCATGCTATCATATTGAATAATTTCATAAATATCATCAATATACGATTCCGATACGTCTTTCGAGTCATGTGGATGAACACCAGCCGAAGCAAAAATATTATCATTATCTTCACTAATTGATAAACATTTTTTGGAATCTTCTATGTTTGTTCCTACACAGATAAAACGTGTAACATCTAAATTATTTGCTCTTTGAATAACCTGACTAAGATTATTATATAATTCGTCGTAGTAAAGATGACAATGAGTGTCTGTAAGCATAAAATTAATTATTTATTATTGGTAAGTAAGAATATGCTTCATCATAATAAAGCATTTGAGCAACAAAATTTGCTGGATAACTTATTTTTATATCAGATATATTACCATTTTCATCTTTAACTAATTCATATTTAGGGTTCATAAAACCTGCGTATGGAGCGATGTTCAGTGCTTCACTTCTGTCTAACACCTCTTGGTGAAGTGATTTATCAACCTTAACGCCATAGCCTTCCACCAAATCTTTTGCTGCCTGATAATCGCCTTGTGACTTTATCCTTTGAACTTCTTTAAGTAATAAACCAAATAATTCTCTCAGCTCTTTGTAGTCATTAATGATGAAATAAGTTTTATCATCAACTATTTTTTTCTCAATAACATTTTTTGATAGACCTTTTTCAAATACCCAATGACTTACAAAAGCTCTATTACGCATATGTGCTTGTTCAATATTTTCTCCAGGCTGAAGCCTTCTGAGTTGCAACATGAGACCATTTCTAATATATCCATCATATTCTGCTTTACCTACTTCATTGGATTCAATAAGTCCAATATCTACTAATTTAGGATCCATGATATAATATAAACCAAAAAGATCAGCTCGAGCTTCCTCCATCGTCGACGCATAACTTTTAAGAGTTTCTTTAGGCGTCCCAACTCCTTTTTCAATCTTACCCGAGGCATGCCCTAAAACTTCATGCATCGCTGTATGCATTTTTCCTGCAAAAGAACCATATGTTTTTGATCTTATTCTCTCTTCATTAGTTAAAACAAATTCATTAAGGAAGCCTCCACTCCGCGCATTATCATAAGCTGCAGTGATATTACCAAGGCTAACAGATTTAGAACCATAATTGGATCGTATCCAATTTGAATTGGGTAAATTTATTCCAATAGGAGAGCTTGGCGAAACATCACCACCAAGCATTGCAACATTAACTACATTATAAGTAATCCCTTGAACTTTTTTTCTCTTATGTTTTTCCATAATAGGAGCATTATCTTCAAACCACTGAGCATTCTCAGATAATGTTTTCATGCGTGCTGTTGCTTCAAAATCTTTAATCTCAACTAAAGCTTCATATGACGCTTTGATTCCTTTGGAATCTCCATATACTTCAATAAAACCATTTATATAATCAATATCAATTTGAGAATTGGTTACCCAAGCAATATTATATTTATCCCAAGTTCTAAGATCTCCGGTCTCATAATAATCAATTAAAATATCTATTTCTTTGGCTTGCTTTTGATTTTCTGCTACATCTTTTGCCTTATTTAACCAATAAATAATCTTTTTAATAGCTTCACCATATAGTCCATCACTTTTCCATGGTTTTTCATAAATTTTACCATCTTTTTTTACTAACCGTGAATTAAGTCCATACCATATTGGTGTTAAATCTTTTGGGTCTTTCATGCTTGAATAAAACTCGTCAACTTCATTTTTTGTTAATCCATCATAATAATTATTTGCAGATGAAGAAATAATGTCATCATTTGGATCAAGGTTTACACGCTTTGGGTCTATCTTTGGATCAAAAATAATTGGTATTATTCTTTGAGAAAATTCATCTAAACTTTCTCCAGCATTCAAAGGGAAGGTCCCATTGGAATTATAAATTAGTTCTTTAAAATATGACCTTTCAAATTCAGGAATAATTTTTATTGTAGAATAATGATGATGAATTCCATTAGAGAACCATACACGTTTAGCATAATTCATAAATTGTTTCCACTGAACTGGATCATAGCTTTCTTCATTTTTATTATTAGCTCTATTATAGTTTTTTACAATATTATAAATCGTTTTTCTAATAAGAAGATTATATTTATAATTTTGGTCATAAATGATGTCTCTACCTGATAGAGCTGCTTCCGATAAATAATAAACAAATTTTTTCTGTCTTAAAGAGAGATCTTCAAATCCAGGTACTTGATATCGAAGAATTTCTAGATCGGCAAAGCGATCGACTTGGACCTTAAAGTTTTTTCTTTCTTTTTCAGGCATTGAGCAATCCAGATTAAAAAATAAAACCAATATTGAAATAAAAATGGTTTTTATAAATTTGCCATTCATAATTAATAACCTCATTAATAAGAGGAAAAGATAAACCCTTACTCATATATAAAATTAAATAATTATTATCATAAATAAATCAAAATGGAATATCCAATAATAAAAATATTTCTAGCTATTTGGGTTGCAATGTTAGCATTATCATTTGTTGAGGGCTATGTTGAAGGAAGAAACCCATGGCATCACCGTAAACTAGGTTGGAAAATTAAATTACCTGGCGGTTATTATTATCCTGCTTATCATTTTTTCTTATTTGTTATTATGCTACCATCACTACTTTCACTTCCAATTATTATCATTGGATGGGATTCAGAACTGTTCGGTATAATTTTAAGTGCATACGCCACTGGTTTAGTTATTGAAGATTTTTTTTACTTTATTGTTAATCCTGCAGTTCGTTTTAAAGAATTTTTTACTGATTTTACTGATTATTATCCATGGCTGAAAATAGGTGATAGAAAAATTCTGCCTTTAGGATATCCAATTGGAATTATAGTATCCATCCTATCTTGGTATTATTTGTGGAGTTAAAAAAAAATATTTTATTAGAAGCCTGTGTTGAAACATTAGATCAAGCTCTATTAGCACAAAAGAGAGGCGCCAATCGTGTTGAAATTTGTAGCCATTTAGACTTAGATGGTTTAACTCCAAGTGATAATCTCGTAAAAAACTGCATTAAAAATTTATCTATACCAATAAAAGTTATGGTAAGACCTAGAAAAGGTAATTTTGTTTATTCCAAAAATGAGCTTTTAAATATTCAACAAAAAATCATGTATTACAAATCACTAGGGATTGTAGAAGTAGTTTTTGGCGTCTTAACTAAAGAAAATGAAGTTGATATTGACGAAGTACATAAACTCGCTGAAACTGCATATCCCATGAAAGTTACTTTTCATAAGGCAATTGATAAGACAAAAAATTTATTCTCTGCGCTAGAAAAAATTAAAACAATCCCAGAAGTAAATAGTATACTTACTTCTGGTGGGAAAAGTAATGCAAAAGATGGTCATAAAATAATTCAAAGAATGATTGATTTAGCTGAAGATAAAATTAAAATTATTGCTGCCGGAGGTATTACTGATCAGAATTTTGAGGAATTACATAATATGATTGGAGCAAAAGAATATCACGGGAAAAGGATCGTTGGTCATCTAACTTAATATATTGGTTTCCCACTTGAAACTTTATTGCTATCCGCAGTGACAAGTGTAAGCTCCTTACCTTTCTTGGCCGCCAATAACATTCCATATGATTGTTCACCAAATATTTTTGCAGGTTTCAAATTTGTTACTATAACAATCAAATTCCCCAATAAATCTTCAGGCGAATAGTATTCAGCAATACCTGAAATTATTTGACGCTCTTCATCTCCAATCTTGACTTGAAGCTTTAACAGTTTTTTTGCTCCATCAATTCTAGAGGCTGAAACAACTTTTGCTGTCTTAAGTTCAATATCTAGAAATTCTTGAAACGTTATAACGTTAAATAGATTTGATTCTTTTAATTTACTATCATTTAATTCTTTTTCATTTTTTTTTATATCTATTCGAGGAAATAATTGGCTATGCTCTTTAATTTTATCACCTGCGTTTAATTCTCCCCATTTTAGCTCAGATCCCTCTGCATTAAGCGTTTCTAATACACTTAATGTTCTTTTTGGCATAATTGGTGTCAATAAATTTGAACTAATACGTAAGGCTTCAGATGCATTGTATAATACTTCACCTGCTTTAGTTAAATCTGTTCTAGCTAATTTCCATGGCGCCATATCTTCCATATATTTATTCACACTTCTAATATATTGTAATATTACTTCTATTGATTCATTCACACGCATATTTTGAATGAGCTCCCAAACCTTATCAATTGCATAGATACCGCCATCTCTAATCGCCTTACCTTTAGTTGAGCTATCTTCTCCTAATGGAATTTTAGAATCAAAAAACTTTTTTAATAGATTAGTAACCCGACTTAACAAATTACCAAAATCATTTGCTAAATCACTATTATAACACTTAATAAATGATTCTAGCGTAAAATTTGCATCTTGGCCCAATACCATTTCACGCATTAAATAATATCTAACAGGGTCAACTCCATATTCTTCGATTAAATCAAGAGGGTCTATAACGTTTCCTAATGATTTACTCATCTTTGATTCACCACTGAGCCACCATCCATGAGCAAAAATATTTTTTGGTAATGGAAGACCAGCTGACAGAAGCATCGTTGGCCAATAAACTGCGTGAGTAGTTAAAATATCTTTCCCAATGAGATGGCAATTCGCGGGCCAAAAACTATTAAACTTTTTATCATTCACATTAAAATCTGGAGCCGTGATATAATTGATTAGGGCATCAAACCAAACATAAGTGACATAATTTGAATCAAAAGGTAAATCTATACCCCAATTAAGTCTAGTTTTGGGTCTAGAAATACATAAATCAGCTAAAGGTTGAT